>CAYRBQ010000061.1:0-1838 GCA_964422305.1 uncultured Reyranella sp.
CGCCGACCTCAGGACGCTGGCCCGCGTCTACGAAACGGTGCTCGACCGCTACTTCCCCGCCTGAGACCGGCGTGCTGAGCGCCGTCGAAATCGCCCGCGGCATGCAGGGCGCCCTGGGCTTCCTGCAGCGCGATCCCGCCGCCCCGTCGTACTTCGAGAACACCGCCGAAGCCTGCGTCCGCTCGTTCCTGGTCATGGTGCTGGTGGCGCCGCTGCACGCCGCCCTGATGCTGATCCGCTTCGCGCATGTCAGCGTCGCGGCCGGGGAGTTCGAGATCGTCGCCGTCGAGGCGTTGCGCTACGTCGTCGACTGGGTGCTTTTCCCCGTCCTGTTCTACGAGATCGCGCGGCGGCGGAACTGGCTGGGGCTCTTCCCGCGCTACATCTCCGCCCTCAACTGGGTGAACCTGCCGGCCATGATCGTGGCGGTGATCGGCATCGTGCTCACGACACTGGTGCCGACCGCAATGGCCGATCTGATCCGCCTCGCCCCGCAGGCGCTGTTCTTCTACTGGTTCCTCGCGACCACACGGGGCGTTCTCAACGTCGGCTGGGGGCCAGCCGCGCTCCTGCTGGTGGTCAACTGGGTGCCGTCCCTCTTGCTGTCACTGATCGTCGACCGCTTCCTCGGCGTCGCGCCCGGCATCGGAGGTTAGGTCGTAGCGCACTTCCATGAAGCAGAGGCCGTGCGGCGGCGCGGTCGGACCGGCCCGCGTGCGGTCGCGGGCGGCCAGAGCCTCCTCGACGTCGCGGCGTGTCCACTGGCCGCGGCCCACGAGCTGCAGCGTGCCGACCAGGATGCGCACCTGGTTGTGCAGGAAGGAGCGGGCGCCGACATCGATCCGGATCTCGTCGCCGTCGCGGAGGACTTCGAGCAGGTCGAGCGTCTTCAGCGCGGAGGCGGCCTGGCAGGCGGTCGAGCGAAAGCTGTTGAAGTCGTGCCGGCCGACCAGCACGGACGCCGCGTCGGCCATGGCGACATCGTCGAGCGCCACGCCGACATGCCAGAGCTGGCCGCGATCGAGCGCCGGCGGCGCGCGGCGGTTCAGGATGCGGTAGCGGTAACGCCGCCACGTAGCGGAGAAGCGAGCATGAAAGTCGGGCGCGGCGGTTTCGGCCGAGACCACGACCACTGGATGCGGCTTGAGATGGAAATTCAGGGCAGCGCGGATGGTCTCGACCGGCTTGTCCTCGGAGAGATCGAAATGCGCGACCTGGCCGCGTGCATGTACGCCGGCATCAGTGCGGCCGGCGCCGTGAACCGCGGCGCGCGCGCCGCAGAAGGCGAAGATCGCGTCTTCCAATGCGGCCTGGATCGACGGCCCGTTGTCCTGGCGCTGCCAGCCGACGAACGGTGCGCCGTCATACTCGATGGTGAGCTTGTAGCGCGGCACGGTGTCAGGTCGGCAACGGCACGACCGCGGGCGGCGCCAGCACGGTGCCGGGCCCGAGCGCGAAGCCGCGCAGGAAGGCGTCGGCCGGCGTCGCGGACTTGCCGGGCCGCTGCAGCCTGAGTAGCTTCAGCCCGCCGACGCCACAGGTCACCACGGGGAAGCCGTCGCGGGCGACGGTGACGGTGCCGGGCGCGCCGCCGGCCAGCGCGAGGCTGGCTTCCAGCACCTTGATGCGTTCCCCGTTCGCCTCGAACGACGTGCCGGGCCAAGGATGGAAGGCACGCACCTTGCGCTCGAGCTCGGCCGCCGGCCGCCGCCAGTCGAGCGTGCCTTCCTCCTTGCCGAGCTTGTGGGCGTAGGTCACGCCCTCGTCGGGCTGCGGCACGGGCTCGATGCTCTTGCGCATCAGCCCGTCGAGCGTCGAGACGATCAGGGTCGCGCCGA
>CAYRBQ010000061.1:1938-9251 GCA_964422305.1 uncultured Reyranella sp.
CAGGATCGCGCGGTGGATCGGCGCCGCGCCGCGCCAGCGCGGCAACAGCGAGCCGTGGATATTGATGCAGCCCAGCACGGGTGCATCGAGGAAGCTCTTCGGCAGGATGTGGCCGTAGGAGACGACGACGGCGGCGTCGAGATCGAGCGCCTTGAAGGCCTCGGCTTCCTCGTCGCTCTTGAGGCTGCGCGGCGTGCGCACGTCCAGTCCGAGTTCCGCGGCGAGCTCGTGCACCGGCGTCCGGCGCTCCTGCTGGCCGCGACCGGCGGGCTTGGGCGCGCGCGTATAGACGAGGACGACGTCATGGCCGGCGTCGACCAGGGCACGCAGCGCCGGTACGGCGAAAGCGGAAGTTCCGAGGAACGCGATCTTCATCGCCGCACCTTATAGGCAGCCGCGCGGCGGTGAGCTAGTTATGCGCCAGCAATGGACTCCAGCCCCCCTCCCGCCGGAAAAGGTCCGCTCGCCAACCTCACGGCCAAGCGCGCAGCCGGCGAGATCCACGCCGATCCCGTGCAGGAAAAGGTCGTCCTGCGCCTGCAGGCGATCCACGACCAGCTCGCTGCGCTGGCGACACATCCTGCGAAGCCGCCCGGGCTGCTGGCGCGGCTCGGGCTCGCGAGCGCGCCGAAGCCGCCGGAGGGGCCGCACGGCCTCTACATCTGGGGCCCGGTCGGCCGCGGCAAGTCGATGCTGATGGATCTCTTCTTCGCCGACGCTCCGGTCGAGAGAAAGCGCCGCGTGCACTTCCACGAGTTCATGCTCGAGGTGCAGGAACGGCTGCATCGCCGCCGCGAGGAGCTGGCCGCGAAGGGCGCCTCTCCGGAATCCGACACGATCGTGCCCATCGCCAGGCAGATCGCGGCCGAGGCGCGGCTGCTCTGCTTCGACGAATTCCAGGTCACCAACATCGCCGACGCCATGATCCTCGGCCGGCTGTTCGAGACGCTGTTCGAGGAAGGCATCACGGTGATCGCGACCTCCAACCGCGCGCCGGACGACCTCTACAAGAACGGCCTGCAGCGCGACCGCTTCCTGCCCTTCATCGACCTCCTGAAGCAGCGGCTCGAGGTCCTCGAACTGGGCGGCGACCACGACTATCGCATGGGTCGGATGCGCGAGTTCGACCTCTACCTGACGCCGCTCGGCAAGTGGGCGAACGAGAAGCTGGATGACGCATTCCGGTCCTTGAGCGGGGGGCTGGACGGCGAGCCGCGCGTTCTCAGGACCCAGGGCCGCGACGTCGACGTGCCGCGGGCGGCGCCGGGCGTCGCCATGGCGCATTTCCTCGACTGGTGTGGCAGGCCGATGGGGGCCGCCGACTTCCTCTGCATCGCCGACAATTTCCACACGGTCATCGTGGCTGATATCCCCCGGATGGGCCCGGACAGCCAGGACAAGGCCGTCAGGTTCGTGACCATGATCGACACCTTCTACGAGAAGAAGGTGAAGTTCATCTGCTCCGCGGCCGGGGCGCCGCAGACGCTCTACACGGCCGGCGACGGCTCCTTCGAGTTCGAGCGTACCGTCTCCCGGCTGATGGAGATGCAGAGCCCGGAGTATCTCAGCCTCGAGCACATCGCCTGATTGTGATTGTGGCTCCGGAGGGCCGCGTCATAGGCTCTGCGCCGCTCAATTCCAGTGGAGGCACGACATGGACGGCGACCGCATGATTTCCCTCGACGAGCGCGGCTTGTCGCGGCGCAATGCACTAAAGGCGACGGCAACCGGGGCGGCTCTCGGCAGCACCTTCGCGCTGTCGGTGCAACCGGTCAGCGCGCAGACGATGATCACCACACCGTCCGACGGGCTCACCGCCGGCGAGGTCAAGGTGAAGACCAAGGACGGCAAGGAAATGGTGGCCTACCGCGCGATGCCGGCGAGCGGCACGGGCTTCGGCACCATTCTGGTCGTGCAGGAGATTTTCGGCGTGCACGCCCACATCGCCGACCTGTGCCGCCGCTTCGCCAAGGCCGGCTACTACGCGATCGCGCCCGAGCTCTATTTCCGCCAGGGCGAGCCCAAGGGCTACACCGAGATTCCCAAGCTGATCGCGGAAGTCGTGTCGAAGGTGCCGGACGCCCAGGTCATGGCCGACCTCGACGATTGCGTCGCCTTCGCCAACGGCGAGGGCAAGGCCGACACCGCCAAGCTCGGAATCACCGGCTTCTGCTGGGGCGGCCGCATCACCTGGCTTTATGCGGCACACAATCCCGGCCTCAAGGCGGGTGTGGCGTGGTACGGCCGCGTCGTCGGCGACTCGACGGCGCTGACGCCCAAGCACCCGGTCGACCTCGCCAAGGACCTCAAGGCGCCGGTGCTCGGCCTCTACGGCGGCGCCGACACCGGCATCCCGAATGACACGGTCGACAAGATGCGCGCCGCCCTCAAGGACGGCAGCGCGGCAGCGAAGAAGTCCGAGATCCACACCTATCCGGACATGCCGCATGCGTTCAACGCCGACTACCGCCCGAGCTACCGCAAGGAAGCGGCAGAGGACGGCTGGAAGCGCGCGATCGCCTGGTTCAAGGCCAATGGCGTGACCTGATCGTCTGGTGGTCGAGACCACGGGCATCAAGACCCGGTCGGGCCTGACATTCACTGCGGATGTCGAGGGTCCGGCCGGCGGGCCGCTCGTGCTGATGCTGCACGGGTTCCCCGAATCGCGGCATAGCTGGCACGCGGCCTTGCCCGTGCTGGCGGCCACGGGCTATCGCGTCGTGGCGCCGGACCAGCGGGGCTATTCGCCGGGCGCACGGCCGGATCCGGCCGACCTTTCCAACTATGCCTTCGACCGGCTGGTGAACGACGCGATCGAGATCGCCGCGGCCGCCGGCTACGAGGGCAGGCGCTTCCATCTCGTTGGCCATGATTGGGGTGGTCAGGTCTCGTGGGGTGTCGCCGCGGCGCATCCCGCGCGGCTGGCGTCGCTCACGATCCTGTCGCGTCCGCATCCTGCGTCGTTCCGGCGGGCGCTCGCCAAGGAGGACGGCGATCAGAAGCACCGCTCGCGCCATCATCGTGCCTTCCTCGATCCCGAGACCGGCAGGCTGTTGCTGGCCGACAACGCCAAGCGTTTGCGCGACGGGTTGTTCGGACAGGGCGTGCCGTCGGCGGCGCTGGAGGACCATCTCTCGGTGCTCGGCAATCTGGCAGCCCTCGAGGCGGCGCTCGCCTGGTACCGCGCCAACAAGGGCTTGGCCGCCGACATCGGCACGATCGCCGTGCCGACACTCTATGTCTGGGGTGATATCGACGCGACGGTCGGGCCCGACGCCGCCTACGGGACGGCGGAGTTCGTGGCGCCGTCCTTCGCCATGGAAGTCCTGCCGAATGTCGGTCACTTCGTGATGGACCAGGCACCCGCGAAGGCGACTGACCTGATCCTGGCGCATCTCAGGAAGCATCCGGTGTGAACTGACGCCCCACAATTTCGACAAGACTCTGCCGGCACCATTCCACCGGGGAAGAGGGCAGGGCGGGCCATGAAACTTCGACTGGCATCCGTGGTCGCTGCAGCGTCGATTGCGGCAGGCCCGGCGTTGGCGCACGGCGATCACGATACCGGTTCGGCGAAGGGTGCCGGCGTGTCCCAAGGCTGGTGGCTCGATCTCGTGCCGCGCGCGGCAGCCGCGCAGCAGATGGAAGTCGACGAGCGGCTGGGTATTCGCCTGATCCGCGCCGATGGCTTGCCCAACCATGCGACGGGCCAGTTCCCCAATCGCGGCAATCCCAACCGCATCTCGGCGCAGAGCTACTACTTCCGTATGCCGCTTCGTCCCGCGAAGACCGGGCGCCCGCTCTACTACCGGCCGAATCATCTGTTCGGCGTTGCCGCGAACGGCGTGGTGTTCGATCCCAACACAGCCGAATTCTGGAACAACGATCGCCAGTCGGGCTGGATGATCGAGGCGCTGTCCGGGGCGATGCCGCTCGGCATGGACCAGAACAATGCCCATGTGCAGCCCGACGGCTCCTACCACTATCACGGCGTGCCGACGGGCCTCCTCGCCACGCTCGGCCGGCGTGGCGGTCCCGTGCAGGTGGGCTGGGCGGCCGACGGCTTTCCGATCTATGTCGACGAGACGGCAGGCCCGAGCTGGCGACTGAAGGCGCAGCGCGACCCAGGCGGACCGGGCGGCAAGCCCGATGGCACCTACGCGAGGGACTACGAGTACGTGCGCGGCCTGGGCACGCTCGACGAATGCAACGGCCGCGAGGGCCCGACCGCGGAATTCCCGCAGGGCACGTACTACTATGTGGTCACCCCGCAATTTCCCTTCGTGCCGCGGTGCTTTGTCGGCACACCGGACGGCAGCTTCCAGAAGCAGGGCGGGCCTCCACCCGGCGGCGGCCGTCCGCCACGCGGTGGCCCGCCGCCCCGTTGAATCGCGGCTTCTTGCCGGTCCCCGCGAATCGCGCTACCACGCGCCGCCTTCACGGAATCGGGAGTTTTTGGCATGGCTCGCAAGAAGATCGCGCTGATCGGCGCCGGACAGATTGGTGGCACCCTGGCGCTGCTCGCGGGCCAGAAGGAACTGGGCGACGTCGTCCTGTTCGACATTCCCGACCTCGAAGGCGTGGCCAAGGGCAAGGCGCTCGACATCGCGCAGCTCAGCCCGGTCGAGGGCTTCGACGCGGCCTATAGCGGATCTTCCGACTACAAGGCGATCGAGGGTTCCGACGTCGTGATCGTGACTGCGGGTGTGCCGCGCAAGCCCGGCATGACGCGCGACGACCTCGTCGGCATCAACGCCAAGATCATCGATGCGGTCGGCAAGGGCATCAAGCAGCACGCGCCCAACGCTTTTGTCATCGTCATCACCAACCCGCTCGACGCCATGGTCGGCCTGATGCAGGAAGTCACCGGCTTCGCACCGGAGAAGGTCGTCGGCATGGCCGGCGTCCTCGACAGCGCCCGCTTCCGCCTGTTCCTCGCCGAGGAGTTCAACGTCTCGGTCGAGGACGTCACGGCCTTCGTGCTGGGCGGCCACGGCGACACCATGGTGCCGCTGCTGCGCTACTCGACGGTCGGCGGCATCTCTTTGCACGACCTGGTCGACATGGGCTGGACCACCAAGGAGCGCCTCGAGAAGATCGTGCAGCGTACGCGCGACGGCGGTGCGGAGATCGTGGCCCTGCTGAAGACCGGCTCGGCCTTCTACGCCCCCGCCGCCTCGGCCATCGCCATGGCCGAGTCCTACCTCAAGGACAAGAAGCGCGTCCTGCCCTGCGCGGTCATGTTGAACGGCCAGTACGGCGTGAAGGGTCTCTACATCGGCGTGCCGGTGGTGATCGGCGCCAAGGGCGTGGAGCGCATCGTCGAGGTCGAGTTCAACGCCGAGGAGAAGGCGATGTTCGACAAGTCGGTGGCCGCCGTGAAGTCGCTGATCGAGGCCACCAACAAGATCGTCGGCCGCTAGCCCCGGCAGGCCGGGTGGTTCCGCCGCCCGGCTTCGACTTTCGTCTAACGACCAAAAACGGTCACCGATCCATCGTTGCCAAGGGCGTGTGGCACTCATAAAGTGCCGCATCCCTTGGTCAGTTGCGTTTTAAAACTGAGGGGCCGCACGCTTTTTGCAAGCCGTCCCGAACGACAGGATTCCATGAATATCCACGAGTATCAGGCCAAGGCATTGCTGGCCAAATTCGCCGTCCCCCTGCTGAAGGGCGGCGTCGCCTATACCAAGGACGAGGCGATGGACGTGGCGCGCCGGCTGGGCGGCCCGGTCACCGTGGTGAAGTCCCAGATCCACGCGGGCGGACGCGGCAAGGGCCGCTTCAAGAACGATCCCAACGGCAAGGGTGGCGTGCGCATCGCCAAGTCGGTGGAGGAAGTGGGCGCCGCGGCGGCCGCCATGCTGGGCCAGGACCTGGTCACCAAGCAGACCGGCCCGGCCGGCAAGACGGTGAAGCGCCTCTACATAGAGGACGGTTGCGACATCAAACGCGAGCTCTACCTCTCCATGCTGGTCGATCGCGCGGTGGGCCGCATCGCGCTGGTCGCCTCGACCGAAGGCGGCATGGACATCGAGACCGTGGCGCACGATACGCCCGAGAAGATCATCAAGCAGACGATCGATCCAGCCGCCGGCTTCCAGGGCTACCAGGGCCGCAAGCTGGCCTTCGGCCTCGGCCTGACGGGCAAGCAGGTCGGCGCCTTCGTGGCGATGCTGGGCAATCTCTATCGCGCCTTCACCGAGCTCGACGCCTCGCTGCTCGAGATCAACCCGCTGGTCGTCACCGGCGCCGGCGACGTCATCGCGCTCGATGCCAAGATGAACTTCGACGACAACGCCCTCTACCGGCACAAGGAGCTGGAGGAGCTGCGCGACCTCGACGAGGAGGATCCGGCCGAGACCGAGGCCGCCAAGTACGCGTTGAACTACGTGAAGCTCGACGGCCAGATCGGCTGCATGGTGAACGGCGCGGGCCTCGCCATGGCCACCATGGACATCATCAAGCTCTACGGCTCGTCGCCGGCGAACTTCCTCGATGTCGGCGGCGGTGCCACCAAGGAGCGCGTGACGGCGGCCTTCAAGATCATCCTCAAGGACCCCAACGTCGAGGGCATCCTGGTCAACATCTTCGGCGGCATCATGCGCTGCGACGTGATCGCCGAGGGCGTGGTCGCCGCGGCGCGAGAGGTCAACCTGCACGTGCCGCTGGTCGTCAGGCTGGAAGGCACCAATGTCGAGCTCGGCAAGAAGATCCTGAAAGAGTCGGGCCTCAAGATCACGTCGGCCGACCATCTCGCCGACGCCGCCGAGAAGATCGTCAAGGCGGTCAAGGAGCAGAACTGATGGCCGTCCTCGTCGACAAGAACACCAGGGTCATCTGCCAGGGCATCACCGGCAGCCAGGGGACCTTCCACTCCGAGCAGGCGATCGCCTACGGCACCAGGATGGTGGGCGGCGTGACGCCGGGCAAAGGCGGCACCACGCATCTCGACCTGCCGGTGTTCGACACCGTGGCGCAGGCGGTAGAGAAGACCGGCTGCACGGCGTCGGTGATCTACGTGCCGCCACCCTTCGCCGCGGACTCGATCCTCGAGGCGATCGATTCGGAAATCCCGCTGATCGTCTGCATCACCGAGGGCATTCCCGTCCTCGACATGGTGAAGGTGAAGCGCGCGTTGGCCGGCTCCAAGTCGCGCCTGATCGGCCCCAACTGCCCGGGCGTCATCACGCCGGGCGAGTGCAAGATCGGCATCATGCCGGGCCATATCCACAAGCGCGGCAAGATCGGCATCATCTCGCGCTCGGGCACGCTGACCTACGAGGCCGTGGCGCAGACCACGGCGGTCGGACTCG
>CAYRBQ010000061.1:9261-12092 GCA_964422305.1 uncultured Reyranella sp.
GGACCAACTTCGTCGAGTGCCTGGAGATGCTGCTGCCCGATCCGGAGACGCAGGGCATCGTCATGATCGGCGAGATCGGCGGCGACGCCGAGGTGAAGGCCGCCGAGTACATCAAGGCGTCGAAAACGAAGAAGCCGGTCGTCGGCTTCATCGCCGGGCGCACCGCGCCGCCGGGCCGCCGCATGGGCCATGCCGGTGCGGTGATCTCCGGCGGCAACGACACCGCCGAGTTCAAGGTCGAGGCCATGCGCTCGGCCGGCATCAGGGTCGCGGATTCGCCGGCGGCTCTGGGCGAGGAAATGCTTAAGGCCATGAAGGGCTGACAAGCGCACCCGCCGCCCGGCTCCTGCCAGGCGGCCAGCAAGGACAGGCCAGGGAGTATCGGGCCATGAGAGCAGAACAGACGTCGTTCCTGTTCGGCGCCAATGCGCCTTTCATCGAGGAGCTCTACGCGCGCTTCCTCGCCGATCCGAACGCGGTCGACGAGGAATGGCGGACGTTCTTCGCCGCGCTCGCCGAGCAGAAGGGCGACGTGCTGGCCGAGGTCCGCGGCGCCTCGTGGGCGCCGAACGGTGTGCGTGTGATCGGCGCGGTCGATCCCGAGACGGTGCCCGCGGCCGCCAACCGCAACGTGAAGGGCGGCAAGGCGGCCAACGGTGCGGCCGCGCCGGCGATCGCCGGCAAGACCGAGGAAGAGATCCGGGCGGCAGCCCAGGACACGGCGCGCGCGCTGATGCTGATCCGCGCCTACCGCATCCGCGGCCATCTCGAGGCCGACCTCGATCCGCTGGGCCTGGTGCGCCAGGCGCCGCACCGCGAGCTCGATCCCGCGACCTACGGCTTCGCCGAGAGCGACTGGGACCGCCCGATCCTGATCTTCGGCTCGCTGGCGCTGGGCGAGAGCGCGACGCTGCGCCAGATCATGGAGCGCCTGCGCAAGACCTATTGCGGCAAGATCGGCGTCGAGTTCATGCACATCTCCGATCCCGACCAGAAGGCGTGGATCCAGGAGCGCATCGAGCACATCGAGAACCACACCGAGTTCACGCTCACCGGCCGCAAGATGATCCTGGAGCGGGTCGGCGAGGCCGAAGGCCTCGAGCGCTATCTGCATGTGAAGTTCGTCGGCACCAAGCGCTTCGGCCTCGACGGCGGCGAGTCGCTGATCCCCGGCATCGAGCAGATCCTGAAGCGGGGCGGCCAGCTCGGCGTGAAGGAAGTCATGCTGGGCATGCCGCACCGCGGCCGCCTCAACACGCTCGTGCACGTCATGCACAAGAGCTACACCGCGCTGTTCTCGGAGTTCCAGGGGCGCTCCTCGCTGCCCGAGGAGATGCGCGGCTCGGGCGACGTGAAGTACCATCTCGGCGCCTCGGCCGATCGCGAGTTCGACGGCAACGTCATCCATCTCTCGCTGTCGCCCAACCCCTCGCATCTCGAGGCGGTGAACCCGGTGATCCTGGGCAAGGCGCGCGCCAAGGAGGACCAGCGCGGCGACACCGACCGCAGCCAGGTCATGTGCATCCTGATGCACGGCGACGCGGCCTTCGCGGGCCAGGGCCTGGTGGCCGAGAGCCTCGACCTCTCCGACCTCAAGGGCTACCGCATCGGCGGCACCATCCACTTCATCGTCAACAACCAGATCGGCTTCACGACCTTGCCGACCGAATCGCGCTCGGGCCCCTACTGCACCGAGGTCGCCAAGATCGTGCAGGCGCCGATCCTGCACGTGAACGGCGACGATCCCGAGGCGGTGGTCCACGTCTCGCGCATCGCGACCGAGTTCCGCCAGCACTTCAAGCGCGACATCGTCATCGACATGTTCTGCTACCGGCGGCACGGCCACAACGAGGGTGACGAGCCGATGTTCACCCAGCCGCTGATGTACAAGGAGATCGGCACCCACAAGTCGGTCAAGGAAGTCTACGCCGCGCGGCTCGAGGCCGAGGGCGTGGTGACGGCCGACGAAGTGGCGGCGATGGACAACGCGCTGCGCGAAAAGCTCGACAAGGCGCTGGAGGCCGCGGCCAACTACAAGCCCAACAAGGCCGACTGGCTCGAGGGCAAGTGGGCGGGCTTCACCGTCGCGCCGGGCGAGGAGGATCGCAAGGGCGTCACCGCCGTCGAGCTCGACAAGCTCAAGGCGGTCGGCCGGGCGATCTCCGAGCCGCCGAAGAACTTCGACCTCAACCGCAAGATCGCGCGCCAGCTCCAGGAGAAGCGCAAGACCATCGACACCGGCGAGAACATCGACTGGGCGACCGGCGAGGCGCTGGCGTTCGGCACCCTGCTCGCCGAGGGCACGCCGGTGCGCCTCAGTGGCCAGGATTCCGGCCGCGGCACCTTCTCGCAGCGCCATTCGGTGCTGGTCGACCAGGCGAGCGAGGCGAAGTACGTCCCGCTCAACCACGTGGCCGAGGGGCAGGCCCGCTTCGAGGTGATCGACAGCCCGCTTAACGAGGCCGGCGTGCTGGGCTTCGAGTACGGCTACTCGCTGGCCGAGCCCAACGCGCTCGTCCTGTGGGAGGCGCAGTTCGGCGACTTCGCCAACGGCGCGCAGGTCATCATCGACCAGTTCATCTGCTCGGCCGAGAGCAAGTGGCTGCGCATGTCGGGCCTCGTCATGCTGCTGCCGCACGGCTACGAGGGCCAGGGACCGGAGCACAGCTCGGCGCGCCTCGAGCGCTACCTGCAGCTCTCGGCGGAGGACAACTGGCAGGTCATCAACCCGACCACGCCGGCCAACTACTTCCATGCGCTGCGCCGCCAGATGCGCCGCAGCTTCCGCAAGCCGCTGGTCGTGATGACGCCGAAGTCGCTGCTGCGCCACA
>CAYRBQ010000062.1:0-11959 GCA_964422305.1 uncultured Reyranella sp.
CCGAGATGCCGCCGAAGCCGACACCGTGATAGCCGCGCTCGCGGCCGACGAAGCGGGTACGCGTGCCCTGGCCGTTGGCACGATGGTAGGCGAGCGCGATCTTGAGCGCGCTGTCGACCGCCTCCGAACCCGAGTTGCAGTAGAACGCATGATTGAGATCGCCTGGCAGGAGCGCCGCATGGCGCGCAGCCAGCTCGAACGCTTTGGGATGGCCCATCTGGAACGAGGGCGCGTAGTCCATCTCGTCGAGCTGCTTGGCGATCGCCGCCTTGATCTCCTCGCGGCCATGGCCTGCGTTCACGCACCAGAGACCAGCCGTACCGTCGATGATCTTGCGGCCTTCCGGCGTCCAGTAGTGAACACCCTCGGCCTTCGCCAGTAGGCGGGGGTTCGCCTTGAACTGCCGATTCGCCGTGAACGGCATCAGGAAGGCGTCCATGTTGTTGGCGACGGGCTTGGCGTTCGGCGGAGTCATGGGGCGTACCTGCGGCGGAAGTTGAACGATCTGTGTCACGCTATCACTTGTTCACGTCGACAACCACGCGGCCACGTATTTCTCCTTTGAGGATTTTTGGGGCCAGCGCCATCACGTCGCCGAGGCCGGCGTCGCTCACTGTCGAGTCGAGCTTGTCGAGCGGCAAATCCGTGCCGAGCCGACGCCACGCCTCCTCGCGCGGCGCCCTGGGTAACATCACCGAATCGATGCCGTAGACCGACACGCCGCGCAGTATGAACGGCAGGATCGAGCCTGGAAACGAAGGTCCGGCTGCGAGGCCGCAAACCGCGGCCGCGCCGCCGTACTTCACCTGCGCCAGCGCCCTTGCAAACATCGCGCCGGAAACCGTGTCGACCACGCCGGCGAAGCGCTCCGAGAGCAGCGGTCGGTCCGGAGCATCAACGAGCTCCTTGCGGTCCATGATGGTCGCCGCCCCCAAGGCCTCGAGATATCCGCCCTCCTGCGGGCGCCCCGTCGCGGCGACGACCGCGTAGCCGAGCTTCGCCAAGATCGCGACCGCCACCGAACCGACACCGCCTGCCGCACCCGTCACCAGGATCTCCCCCGCGGCGGGCTTGATGCCGTGCTTCTCGAGCGCCATCACGCAAAGCATCGACGTGTAGCCCGCCGTGCCGATGGCCATGGCGCGCTTGGCCGAGATCGTGGCGGGAAGCTTAACCAGCCAGTCGCCTTTCACACGGGCCTTCGTGGCATAGCCGCCCCAATGCAGTTCGCCGACCCGCCAGCCATTCAGCACGACCTTGTCGCCGGGCTTGAAGCCGGCATTGTCCGACTTCTCCACGGTGCCGGAGAAATCGATACCCCCGACATGGGGCCAAGTCTTCACCAGACCGCCGCCGGTCGTCAGAACGAGGCCGTCCTTGTAATTCAGGGTCGAGTGCTCGACCGCCACGGTGACGTCGCCCGCCGGCAGCTTGTCCTCGGACAGGGTCTCGATGGCGCCGCTCACCTTGCGGTCGGCACCCTGGCTGAGAACGAGCGCGCGAAACGACATTTGCAAACCTCCCGGTAACCGGCGGGTTCTAACACTTGCCAAGCCGCCGCGTCCGCCCCAACTCTAACGTCATGTCGGGCCCGAACTTCAGCCTCGTACCGCATCGCGGAGTGATCGCCGTCGGTGGCCCGGATCGCGTCGAATTCCTCCAGGGCCTGATCTCCAACGACACCACGAAGGTGGCGCCGGGTCGGGCGATCTGGGCAGCGCTGCTGACGCCGCAGGGTCGCTTCCTGAACGACATGTTCGTGGTCGACGGCGGCGGCGACATCCTGCTGCTCGAGACGGAGCGCGAGCGGACGGCAGCGCTCGCCAAGAAGCTGAAGATGTACACGCTGCGCTCCAAGGTCACGGTCGAGGATCGTAGCCCTTCGTTGGAGATCGCCGTGGTCTACGGGGGACAGTTCACCGCGCCGGGCTCCGTCGGCGGCGCCATCGCCTTCGCCGATCCCCGGCTCGATGCACTCGGCTATCGCATCATCGCCCCGGCGGGTCGGGCCGCCGGTTTGCTCCGGGAACACGGCCTCGTGGAAGCGCCGCTCGCCTCTTACGAGGCGCTGCGCCTGTCGCTCGGCGTGCCGGATGGCAGTCGCGACCTCCCGGTGGACAAGGCGCTGCTGCTCGAAAGCGGCTTCGACGAGCTGAACGGCGTCGATTGGAAGAAAGGCTGCTACATGGGCCAGGAGCTGACCGCCCGGACCAAGTACCGCGGCTTGATCAAGAAGCGCCTGTTCCCCGTGAACGTTGAAGGGGAAGCTCCTGCCCCCGGCACTGCCATCCTCAAGGACGGTCAGGAGGTCGGTGAATTGCGGTCGGGCTCGGGTGGCCGGGCGCTTGCTCTGCTCCAGATCGATGCCGTTCGCAGTGGCGTTCCGTTGATCGGAAACGGTGTTCGAGTTGTACCGCAAGTACCGGCCTGGATGCGTCTGGTTAAGACTGATAATCGCTGAGAATCGTTCGCCACCGATCGCCGATAGCGTTCAGGGCCGCAATGCATGTTATGCATATTACATGCGTCTACTCGGACTCGCCGCGGCTGTTTCAATTCTAATGGCGATTGGTTCGGCATCGGCTCAGCAGAACACCGTTACCCCGGAAACCCGAGCCGCTTATGAGGCAGCTTTTGAGGAAACGCTGCGCAAACCGGCTGATCCGCCGACGTTGCTGCGATATGCCGAACTCGCCGTACAGGTCGGCAATCTCGAAGGGGCAATCTCGGCGCTGGAACGGCTGCTGCTGATCGATAGCGACCAACCCAAGATCAAGCTCGAGCTCGGTGTCCTCTACTATCGCCTCGGTTCCTACGAAGCCGCCCGCGGGTACCTCGAAAGCGCGCGCGCCTCCTCGCGGGCCTCGGCCGAAACAAAGGAGCGCGCAGGCCAGTTCCTGAGCGAGGTCGACAGCAAGAGCCGTAAATCACAATTCTCGGGTGACCTGTTGTTCGGCATCGGCTATTCGACCAATGCCAACACTGGCCCAGCCGGTGCAATCCAGTCCTTCGGTGCGACTGTGGTGCCAACACCCACGGTGTCAGGGCGGCCCGACTTCAATGTCATAGGCGCAGGCACGATCCGACATCGCTACGATCTTGGCCGGCAGGATAATGGCATGTTCGAAAGCGACCTCGGCTTCTACGGGTCGCGACAGTTCCAGGTTTCCGAGGCGAACGTCTACCTGTTCGATTTGACCACCGGCCCACGCACGTCGCCCTTCGATGAAGGATTGCTCAGCGACGTGACAGTGAAGCCATTCTTCACGGGCCGCTACGTGTCGGTGAACAATCTACCAAGCTACTGGGCATGGGGCGCGGGAATGGAGGCGACGACGCCGCTGGGGCCCCAGATCAATAGTGCGCTGACAGTGTTCGGACGCCGACGCGCATTCTTGAACAATCCTGACGCCCCAACCAACGATCTGAGTTCTGGCGATGAGGCTGTTGCTGTTCTGGACTTCCGCATCGAACTCACAAGGTATATGACGCTGTCACTCAACAGCGCTTTCACGCGATACATCGCCGACGCAGATTTTCAAAGCTACACAGAATTTGGCGTCGGCGGCGCCATGCAGGTGCGCTTTGCGGATCCGCTGGGCATCAACGGCCGCATTTGGTCGGCTACGGCAAGCGGCTCGACAGCCCAAGCGGCATACGACGCAGCCGATCCCGCAGTAGATCCGTTGATTGCGCGCAACCAGTTCGACGTCAATCTCGGGTTTGTTCTACTAGTCCCACTAGATGATCGTCTGACCCTGGTCGGCCAAGCGAATTACACAAACCGGACCGCATCGTTGAACAATTATGCCTACCAAGCCTTTACGACCCTTGTGGGCATCGGGTGGCGGTTCTAGACTCAATCGAAGCATGACACGCTGGGAGGCGGGCATGACGAATTGGCGCACACGAATCGTGTTGATGGCGTTTGCGGCCACTTTCGTGGCTGCACCGGCGTGGGCGCGTGTGGGCGTGACGTCGGTCACTGACGGGGACCCGTTGGGACAGCCGCCCGCCCAGCCTGAGCGTGTGCTGCGCGTCGGCGTTGACGTTCAGGCGAACGAGCGCGTCACCACGAAGGCCGATGACCGGGCGCATGTCGTCTTTCTCGACGGAACCGCCCTCACGATCGGGCCGAACAGTGCACTGGTGATCGACAAGTACGTCTACGATCCCAACCGCAAGACCGGTGACATCGCACTCAATGTCGCACGCGGCACCTTCAGGTTCGTCGGCGGCGCAATCAGCAAGAACAATGAAGTCACGATCAAGACGCCATCGGCCACGATCGGTATCCGCGGCGGCATCATGACTTTCGCCGTCAGCGATTCCGGCGCGACCACCGCCAACTTCCTGTACGGCGACTCGATGCGCGTGACCGCTCTCGGCTCGACGCAAACGGCCACCAGGAGCGGATCGGAGATCACGGTGCCGGTCGGATCGACGCCCACGTCACCAACCATCGTTCCATTCGGTAGGATGATTGGCGAGCGACCATTCGAGCAGAACAAGGTCGGGCCGATCCAGACCACATCCACGACGCAAGGGCAGACAACGCCCAGCCAACCCACTTCGCCGACGAGCGGCCCCGACCCCGCTTCTCCGGGTCCGTCGCCGACCACTCAGTCATCGCCCCTCCAGCCGGTGACAGCATCGATCGATCAGGCCTTGGATCGTTCGTCTTTCGATCAAGCCAACTCCCTTCGCGGGCCACATCTGGCATTGACCAAAGGAATCCGAAGCGAGTCCATGCAGGACAAACCAGGGCAAGGCGGCAACAAGGGCGCATACACCTCCGTCAGCCGCTTGCAGAGAATAGCCACTCGCGCGGTCAATGTTCAAAATGTCGAATTCAATACCGCCGCCACTACCAGCGCGGACCGCAGCGGCAACAACGGCTTCGGCGCCCAGGGGAAGGGCAAGGACACCAGCGCCGGCTTCAACAACAACAATGGAAGAGGCCGGAACAGGGGCAAGAACTAGGAACTGAGCCCTCCGAAGCCCCTCTCTCTAGCGTCCCCTTCTTCGCCGGCCTAAGGTCCCTTACGCCACAAGCGTGAGGAGATGCTCCGTGAAGCTCATCAATCCCAATCCGTTCACCACGCGGCCCGAGATCGTCGGCACGTTCGGCGTCGTCACCTCGACGCATTGGATCGCAACCGCGGTCGGAATGGGCATCCTGGAGAAGGGCGGCAACGCCTTCGATGCGGCTGTTGCCACCGCCTTCACGCTCCAGGTCGTCGAGCCGCATCTCTGCGGCCCTGGTGGAGATGCGCCATTGATCCTGCACGACGTCCGCCGCGGCAAGACCGAGGTGGTCTGCGGCCAGGGCCCGATGCCAGCCGGTGCGACCATCGCCCACTACAAGGGCCTCGGACTCGACCTCATTCCCGGTACCGGTCTGCTGCCCGCCTGCATTCCGGGCACCTTCGACGCCTACATGCTCGTTCTACGCGACTACGGCACGATGCGGCTCGCCGACGTCCTCTCGCCCGCCATCGGCTACTGGCTGAACGGCCATCCCATCGTCGAGCGTGCGACCGCGACCATCTCCACGGTCGCCGAGCAGTTCCGCACCCACTGGAAGACATCTGCGGACGTTTTCCTGCCGGGTGGCAATGTGCCCAAACCGGCGTCTCTCTTCCGCAACGTCACCCTGGGCAACACCTATGCGCGCATCCTCAAGGAAGCTGAGGCCGGCGGCGGTGGACGCCAAGCCGAGATCGAGCGCGCCCGCAAGGCATGGGGACAGGGCTTCGTCGCCGAGGCGATCGACAGGTTCTGCCGCACGCAGCACGTCATGGACGTGTCAGGGAAGCCCAACAGGGGCGTGCTGACGGGCCAGGACATGGCCGAGTGGCAAGCCACGGTCGAAGCGCCGCTCACCTACGACTACGGTCGGTACACGGTTTGCAAGCCGCACACCTGGACACAGGGCCCGGTGGTCCTGCAGCAGCTCGCCCTGCTCAAGGGCTTCGACCTCGACGGCATGGATCCGACCAGCCCCGATTTCATCCACCTGCAGGTCGAGTGCCTGAAGCTCGCCTATGCCGACCGCGAGGCGTTCTACGGCGATCCGGCATTCGTCGACGTGCCGGTGCAGACGTTGCTGTCGGATCCCTACAACGCCGACCGTCGCGAGCTGATCGATCCCGCCTACGCCTCGATGGAGCAACGGCCGGGTAAGGTCGAGGGCTATGGCGGCGTGGTGAAGCTGCGCCGTGCCGACGGCGTGCGCCTCGGCGTAGCATCGAGCGGCGCGGGCGAGCCCACGGTCGGCCGCGTCGGCCAGACCAACGGCGACACCGTGCACTTCGACATCGTCGACAAGGACGGCAACATGATCTCGGCCACGCCCTCGGGCGGCTGGCTGCAGAGCTCGCCGGTCATCCCTGAGCTCGGCTTCCCGCTCGGCACGCGCGGCCAGATGTTCTGGCTCGAGGAGGGCCTCCCCGGATCGCTGGCGCCGGGCAAGCGGCCGCGCAGCACGCTCACGCCCACCCTCGCGCACCGCGACGGCAAGCCCTACATGGTCTGGGGATCGCCCGGTGGCGACCAGCAGGACCAGTGGATCACGCAACACTTCCTGCGCCACGTCCATTGCGGCATGAACCTGCAGGAGGCGATCGATGCGCCGGCCTGGCACAGTGAGCACTTCCCGTCCTCGTTCTGGCCGCGCACCGCGCGCCCCGGCGTGCTGGTGCTGGAGGGCCGCATCCCCAAGGACACCGTCGCCGAGCTGAAGAAGCGCGGCCACGAAGTCGAGATCAACGACGAATGGTCGGAGGGCCGCCTGACCGCAGCGACGCGCGACGATCCGTGGCGCAAGGCGGCCGCCAATCCGCGCGGCATGCAAGGCTACGCAGTGGGCCGCTGATCGGGCATGACCTGGTCGATCATCTTTCGTGACAAGGACAGCGATCGCATTGCGATCGCCGTCGCCACCAAGTTCTTCGCTGTCGGCGCCCGCGTTCCCAACATCGAGCCGCAGAAAGGCGCGGTCTGCACCCAGGCGCTGACCAACCCGCTCTACGGCCCGCACGGCCTGCGCCTCATTCGTGAAGGCGTGGGCGCTGCGGACGTGGTCCGTATCCTCACGACACCCGATGCCGGCCGTGAGCACCGCCAGCTCCATGTCATGGGAGCCGACGGCCGCTTCGCCGCGCATACCGGCGCCGAATGCGTGCCCTGGTGCGGCCACTGGATCGGCGATGACTTTTCCGTCGCAGGCAACATGCTGGCCGGCCCGCAGGTTGTCGCGGATACCGTGCGCGTCCTGCGCGAGCGCCACGCCCTGCCGCTACCCCGCCGCATGATCGCCGCGATGAGGGCCGGCGAAGCCGTGGGCGGCGACAAGCGCGGCAAGCAGTCGGCCGCCCTCGTGATCTACGGCGACCAGGAATATTCCGAGCTCGACCTCAGGGTCGACGACCATGTCGAGCCGCTGCAGGAGCTGGAGCGACTGGAAGCGGTGAGCCGCGAGCGCTGGACCCATTTTCGTGCCTTCGTGCCTACGCGCGAGAATCCCGCTGGCGTCTTCGACCGCGCTGAGATAGACGCCGGCATCGCGAGGAGCCTCGCGGCGGCCTCACGGAAGAGCTAGTTCGGAAGCGAAGTATCCACGGCCTCGAAGGCAGGCACGCCGCTGGTCAGCGTGCTAACGCGCTCCTCCACAAGGAGCTGGGTGACAGCCAGGAAATGCACCAGCTCGCCATCGGCCAAGCCTTCTGCCTCCTCGATCAGATCACGCACCCCGTGCCACACCCTGAACAATGCCGCCGCCCGCTTCTTCTCCGAGAGCGGTGCCTTCCCGCGCCGCCGCTGGATATTCGGTTCGACGATGATCTCGAAACCATCTGCCATGTACACCCGCCTGACGCTGCCACGTCCGCGCGCCGGCCTTAGCCGACGCGCGGACGGGCGTGGAACGTCACCTTGCCTCCCGGCCGATCGCTTGCCTGCCTTACCCTACCCCAAAAGGGCAGCCAGGCGATGGCGATCCTTCGGCGACGCTCTTTTCAGGCCGGCATCAGTTGGTGGGCGTCCCCAGCGGCAGCCCGGACGCGTCGAGCGGTTGCTCACGCCGCAGGACGACGGCCTCGGGCGCCTCGACTTCGGGCAGCGGCTTGCTGGGATCGACGGCACGTACCATCGCCACGATATGCTTCGCACCGCCGCCGGCTTCCTCCGCGACGAGGCGGCGCCAGCCGTGCTTTTCCCAGTACTTCACATCCTGCGGCAAGGACTGGGTGTAGAGCATATTGCAGCCACGGCTTTCCGCCAGCTTGCGGCAGCGCTCGAGCAAGAGTTGGCCGATATTGTGACCACGGTAGCGCTGAATCACCGCCAGCCGCTCGGGCATGGCGAACGACTGGAACCAGCGCACGCGGACGGCACCTACCGGTTCGTCTCCGACATAGGCGATGACGTGGGTGGCACCGAAGTCGTGCCCGTCGAACTCCTCGGAGTAGGGTACCCCCAACTCCCCAACGAAGCAGGCCGCGCGTACCGCGAAGGCCTGCAACGAGTCTTCCATCCTCATGGCGAGCCTGGTTGCAATGATTTCGCCGTCGATCGATTGCGTAGTGGTAGTCATGTCACGTCCCCCTCAGTTCGCCCGGCGCTCGACCCACTCCGCATGCGGATTGGTCGCACCCCTACTCGCCGATTCCTCCAGGATTCCCCTCTGATCGAGCCGATCCTCCGGCCGGTTCAGCACCAGCGGATCGGTGAAGATCGTCGGCTTATCCTTCTCCTCGAGCCCGAAATCGGCGGCCATCGCGCCGTACTCGTGGTCCGAGAAATGGAAGATCTTGTCGTCTATCCGATAGAAGCCGCACCGCTCCATGATCTTCCACAGACGGTGTTGCGAATGCAGGTAGCCCTTGCTGTAGCCCTTCTTGGCTGCAAAGGCCTTGGCCCATTCCATGAGCGGCAGGAAAAGGCCCATCGATCGATAGCGCTTGAGGACGACCGCACGCTCGAACTTCACGAACGTGCCGAACCAGCGAATGCGTAGCGAGGCCGCAGGCTCGCCATCGACATAGACCATGATGTGGCTGGCCGAATAGTCGTTGCCGTCGAACTCTTCCCAGTACGGGCAGTGCTGCTCGCCCATGTAGACGGCGGCGCGCAGCATATAGCACTGCATCAGCTCGTCGGACGTCGACGCGAGCTTGATAGAAATGACGGGCCGGTTGCTCAGACCCGCCGTCGGTCGTTCGGTCATCTCAGTCCCCCTCGGTCAAAACTCCGTTGTCGTTCCGGAAGCGGCGGCCCCCAGCCGTCACCACCGGAAGATTCTGAGAAAGCTGCTCCAGCACGTCGGTCACCACGGCCGACGTCATTCCTTTCGCGCCACGGCGGATCGCGGTCGCCGACACGTTGTCGCGCCGCATGATGCGCCACGGATAGATCCAGCCGCACTCGTCGTAGATGGCGCGGACGAGCATCCCACCGTAGTCGGTACCATGCAGCCCATGCAGGCGCGTGCCGGGATGGCGCTTCTTGATGTCGGCGATCACGCCTTGGAAGCCTCTCGAGTAGTAGGCTTCCGCATTGAACAGGACCTCGACCTTGTCGCTCATTCCCGCTTCCGCGAGCGCTAGATCGATCAGGACCTTTCGGGTCTCCGGCGGCAGAAACTTGGTGCCCGTCGGGAAGTAGTCCACGGCGATGTCGGCCTTCTCGGTCTTCTCGTAGATCTGGAAGCCGTTCTCCAGCCGGCCGACGCGAATCTCGCCCTTGCGGAAGGCGTCGGCATGTGCGCGCGGGATCAGGGTAGGGTGGATGATGACCTTGTCGAGCCCCCGATCCTCGATCGCCTGCCTCACGATCTTGAGGTGCGTGTTGTGGAAGGGGTTGAAGGTCCCGAAGTAGAGCCCGATGCCGCCCTTCGGTGCGATCTGCGAGCGCAGGTCGGAGAGCAGTCCGATGGCGAACAGCACCGTGCCGAAGCCGTAGCCGACGATCAGGAATGCTTCGCGGGCGTAAGGCAGCCCGGCCGTTCCGAAGGCCGCCAGGACGAGGTTCACCGACACGCCGACCTGGGTGTTGCGGACTGCGTCGCCAATGCCGCGCTGGAACAGGAAGGCGCCGAGGTACTGAGTGCCCTGAGAGGCGAGCGTGACGGCGAGTGCGGCCGACGCGAAGCCGCCGACCGACGCCAGGCCCGCCTGGTTGAGCGCCCCGCCCCGCGTCATGACCCAGAACGCGGCCAGGTTGAACACGAGCTGCGGGAGGAACCGGCCCAGCCTGCCGCCCGTGACGAAGCCGGTCTGGTTGTTAGCCCAGACCTCGGCCTTGTTGCTCCAGTTCGAGTAGGTCGGAACAAAAATGCCGATGAACAACGACACGCCAATCAGCGCGGGATTGGTCCAACTGTTGTGCGCGTAGCCGTAGCACAAGTACTGCAGAAGGCCGACGAACGCCGCCATGCGCGTCGACGGACTGCGCACATAGCGACCGACCATGCCGGCGAATTTCGCCGGCGATGTCGACTTACTGTCTGAGCCGATCACGGCCACAGAAGCACCTTCAGCCCCGTTACGAAGCGTCAATCGCGAAACACACAACCGATAGATTGACTAACGAATACGAGGACTAGATAAGTGCCGGGCTGACTTGCGCGGTTTGTGGAAAAAAACCGCCTAATGCCCTAAAAAGAGACGGAAAACGACAATTCACCTATAATGGTGTAAGGTAAACCACGAGGCTCTATTCAAGTAAACTTCGGGCCGACAACCTTATTGTATCGATTGTTACGATGGTCACGACTCCACCTCTGAAGAGCAAGGTCCCAAATATTCTTGGTGATTGGGACGATGTTCGTTTCTTCCTTGCGGTTGCAAAAACCGGAAGTTTTAGCGCTGCAGCTACACAATTGAACACCAAGCAAACGACTGTCGGTCGTCGCATTCAGGCTCTGGAGCGCCGGTTGGGTGCCAAATTGTTCGACCGTCACCGCCACGGTATGGAGGTGACGCCGGCCGCACGTGGCGTTCTGGTTCAGGCCGAGTCGATGATGTCGAACGCGACGTCCATCGAGCGCCACCTCGCCGGCCTCGATCGGGAGATGGCCGGCATTGTTCGCATCGCCGCAACCGAAGGTATTGCTGCCAACTGGCTGGTGCCGCGCCTTGGCAAGCTGCGCACGCTTCATCCTGACATCATCGTTCAGGTCATTGTGGGCGACCAGGTCCTCGACCTCGCGACGCGACAGGCCGATCTCGCCATTCGCTTCTTCCGCCCGACGTCCAACCAGCTCGTCGCCGCGCGCGTCGGCCAGGTCAACATGTCGATCTTCGCCGCGCCCAACTACATCGAGCAGTATGGCCTGCCGCAGTCGCTGGAAGACCTGCGGGACCACCAGATCGTCGATCACACAACGCTGCACGCGTTGCCGGCGCTGAAGCCGTGGAGCGAGGTCGTCGAGCGCAGCCACAGCATCGTGCTGCGCACCAACTCCTCTTACGCCGCCATGGAAGCGGTCAGCGGCGGCTACGGGATCTCGGTTTTCCCGGACTACATTGCAAAGACCACGACGCTCCGGCCGGCACCGATCGACCTCAACATCGTCCGTGACATCTGGCTGGTCAGCCACGAGGAGACGAACAAGGGCGCGCGCATCCGCACTGTGATCGACTACGTTCGCGAACAGTTCCGCCAGGACGAGCGCGAGTGGTTCAGCCCGATCGTCCACCGCACGTCGGCCGACGCGGCCTAGAGAACGGCCTTGAGCCGCTTGTAGATCGCCTCGATCTCGGCCTTGTCGCCGGGCTTGTAGTCCCAGTTGAGCGCTACGCCGTCGCCCTTGCGGCGTGGCATGATGTGGATGTGGAGGTGCGGCACGCTCTGGCCCGCCCCTTCGCCGTTGGCCTGCAGCAGGTTGACGCCCACCGGCTTCAGCTCCGTCATGACCGCCTTGGCGACCTTCTGGGCCGTCCGTGCCACCGCGCCC
>CAYRBQ010000063.1:0-11938 GCA_964422305.1 uncultured Reyranella sp.
CGAAGAGCCGGAGCGTGAACAGCCCGCCGCCGTCGCGGTGGCCGTCGAGTCCGGGATCGACCGGCCCGCGGTTCTCGGCATTGAAGGTGTTGGCGCCGCCGGAGAGATCGGCGCCGGCGCAGAAGCCGCGGCCCGCGCCGGTGAACACGATCGCACGCACGTCGTCGTCGCGGTCGGCGCGATCCATCGCATCGAGCAGCTCCGACAGCATCTTGCCGGTGAAGGCATTGAGCTTGTCCGGCCGGTTCAGCGTGATGGTGAGGATGTTGTCCCTGGTCTCGTACTTGATCTGCTCGTAGTCCACGGGCCGCCCCTCAGGTCTGGTTGATGAGAACGACGCCGCCCATGATCAAGACGATGCCGCCGATCTGCTTGATGCCGAACGGCTCGCCAAAAAGGAAGTGACCGAGCACTGCAACGATCGCATAGGAGAGCGACACGCTGGGAAAGGCGACCGAGACCGGGATCTTCCGCAGCGCGATGATGTAGAGAAACGCCGCCGAGCCGTAGAGCGCGAGGCCTGTAATGGTGGACGGCCGCACGAGCTGGCTGATGAAGTCGGGCGCATCGGCGCCGGCTTTCAGCAGCATCTGCCCGGCGATACCCGCCAGGATGCCGACGCCCAGCGCCACGTAGTAGATCGTCATCCTTTTCTCCCCGACGGTTCGCGGTGCGGTTGGCCCGCCGCGCGCGTATCGACCCTGGGCCGCTCGACGTCGATACCATCCGCGCCGCGGCTGAAGACCTCTCGCACCAGATACTGCGGCTTGCGATTGACCGCCAGGAACATGCGACCGAGATACTCGCCGATCATTCCCAGCACCACGAGCTGGACCCCCGCGAGGACCAATACCGCGACCATCAGCGACGCCCAGCCTTGCGGCGGCTTGTCGGAGATGATCGCCTCGACGATTGTGATCGCGGCCGCCAGAGCGCCGAGCGCACCGAAGCCCAGCCCCAGCAGGGTCGCGAGGCGGAGCGGCATCACCGAGAAGTTGAGGAACATCGCCAGCCACAGGCGGATCAGGCGGCGCAGCGTATAGTTCGAGCGGCCCTCGGCACGCGGAAGATGGGCGACCTGCAGGCGGCCGACGTTCTGCGACACCTGGAAGATCAGCCCGTCGACATAGGGAAAGGGACCTTCGTAGCTTGCCGTGATGCGCTCGCGCACGAAGGCTGAGATGCAGCGGAAGCTCGAGAGGTAGAGGCCGGGCGGCTTGTCGATCAGCCGGTCTGCGCACCAGTTGGTGAAGCGGCTGCCGAGATTGCGCCACGACTCGTGCTTCTTGTCCTCGTAGTAGGTATAGACCGCATCGTACTTGCCGTCTCGGGCGTGCTCGAACAGGCGACGCACCTCCTCCGGAGGGTTCTGCAGGTCGTCGTCCATGTTGATCACGAAGTCGCCACGGGCGCGGGCAAGGCCCGCCATCACCGCGTTGTGCTCGCCGAAATTGCGGCTGAGGCTCAGCACGATCACTGGTGCTCCGGGCTCTGTCACGAGCTGCTTGCAGACCTCGAGGCTGTTGTCCGGGCTGCCGTCGACGACAAGCACTATCTCGAGCCCGCCCTCGATCTCGAGCGCGCGGAGTGCCCTCACCAGTTCGCCGATGGTGGCCGCGCCGTTGTAGACCGGCACGACGACGGAAAGCGCGGGCGCAGACGTCACTGCATCAGTCATTGCGCGCCGCTACGACCAGGAGGGATCCGCCGAACGGCAGGCTGAGGCCCGCCCCGATGACGGCGCGCTCGACGGCGAGCGCGGAAGAGAAGATGGCATCGAGCCAGCGTGGGTATTCCTTCACGTCGCTCTCCGCATCGTCGCGTTCGATCAGGCGATGGACCAGCATGAGGGGAAACAGGATCGTGTTCCAGTAGGTAGCGCGGATGACGCGAAAGCCGGCACCGGCGAGCAACGCTCGGGCTTCGCCACGATTGAAGCGTCGAGCGTTCTGCGTACGTCTGTCGTGCGCCGAATACATCCAGGCATAGGCCGGCAAATTGAGGATCGCGATCGCGCCCGGCCCGAGGCAGCGATGAGCCTCTTTCAGGGCAACCACCGGATCGACGTTGGCATGGCACAGCACGTCGAGCGAGACGTAGCCGCCGAGCTTGCCATTGCCGACCGGCATTTCGTTCACCGAGCCCGACATGACGGGACGGCCGGCCTTGCTCCGGGCCATGCCGGCAGCGGCCGGATTGAAGTCGAGGCCAACGGTCGGGCGGCCGGCGACGCTCGCTCCCAGGACACGCAACATGCCGCCGGTGCCGCACCCCGCGTCGAGCACAGGCCCGGCGGCCGGCGAGCCGGACAGCGCACGCGCGAGCTGGTCTGCGACCAGCCGGCGCAGGCCGCGATACCACCACATACGGTCCTCGACCGCGTGCATCAGCTCGTATTCTGCCGGTTCCATGCCGTCCCGGAAGTCTCCTCTTCCTCTCCGCTTATGATATCTTCCCCGGGCCTTGCCAACCGCCCAGACCAAACCCCCGTCAATCCCGCTGCGCGTCGAACGGCTGCTGCTGGTGCCGCTCTTCGCCCTGCCGATCCTGTGGCTGGCCGGCTACTTCTTCCCTCCGATCAACCATGACGTCGCGGCCATCCTCGACGTCTCGACGCGCTGGGTCGGAGGAGAGAAGCTCTACGTCGAGGTCCTCGACGAGAACCTGCCGCTCACCTTCGTGGTGCACGGGCTGCCGGTGCTGACCGCCAGGATGCTGCCGGGCACGGTGGCGTTCTGGTTCACCGCCTGGGTGGTCGCCGGCATCTTTGTCTCCTTCTGGGCCTGCCGCCGTCTGATCCATCTCGTGCCGTCGGCAGACCATGCACTGACCGAAGCGCTGCTGCCGCCGGTGCTGCTGTTTCTCTTTACGGTGCTGCCGAACGACAATTTCGGCCAGCGCGAGCACATCATGTTCGTGGCCTGTGCGCCGTACCTGATCGCCTCGATGGCACGCGCCGAGGGGGTCAGCCCGCCCCGCACGGCCTCGATCCTGGTCGGCCTGGTCGCGGGCATCGCGCTTGCCATGAAGCCGCACTACCTGGCCATCCCGGCGGCCGTCGAAATTTATCTCCTCGTCCGCCGCGGTTGGCGAGCGACTTTCACCGACCTGATCCCCTGGATGATCGGTGGTATGGCCGTCGTACACCTCGTGTTGATCTACCTGGTCTTTCCGGATTTCGGCCACTTCGTGCTTCCCCTCGCGATCGAGGCTTATGCGCCGATCGGCGACCAGGGGTGGCGCGACGTCCTGACGAGCAATGTGCTCGGCCCCACTCTGCTGGCACTGGCGATCTTCGGCCTGCTGGCCGTCGTCTTCACCAAGACGGTGGCCGCGAGGGTGCTGGTCGTGTTCGGCGTCGGCGCGGCATTCTCCGCGGTGTCGCAAGCGAAGGGTTGGCCGTATCACGTGCTGCCGGCCCTCTCGGCAGCCATCCTGCTCGCCGCATTGACCGTGTCGCAGACCGTCGACCGCTACCTGCCGATCAGCCGCAGCGCCCATCGCCTGCCGGTGGCGGTGATCTGCGCCACCATGATGGTGCTACTCTACTTCCAGGCGGCTCTCTATACGCCGCCCTTCTACAAGCAGCGACAGTTCGAGGAGTCGATCGGCGGCCGCCTGCAGCACATCATCGAACAGAACGCGCCCCATCGCACGTTCCTGGTGCTCTCGCCGGGCATCTATCCCTTCTGGCCGCTCGTGAACTACGTCGGCGGCCGGATGACGACACGGTTCCTCACCATGTGGGTGCTCCAGGGCGTCTATGCCACCTGCGACGACTTCCCCGCGCTCTACAATCCGCCAGACACGATGGGCGATTCCGAGAAGTTCGTGTTCGACACGGTGGGCGAGGACTTCGCCCGTGAGCATCCCGATCTGCTGATCGTAGACCGCATCGCCGGCGTGCCGCGCTGCCAGGGCAAGGAGTTCGACTACCTCGAGTACTTCCTGCAGAACCGGGTGTTCGCCGATGCGTTCGAGAATTACGAGCACCTCATGGACTTCGACCGCTACAGGATCTACCGGCGCAAGAAGAAATAGCTACGTCTTCCAAGGCGGGTTCAGCGCGGCGTGGCGCAGCGCCTCGGGGATCTTGTCCGGCTCCGGCACCTTGAAGACTCCCGAAGAGACCAGCACGATCTCCCCGCCGCACATCAGATCGCAGCTCGCGAAGCAGAAGTTCACCGTCCGCCGCGCGATCCGCGCCTTGCCTTCCAGCCATTGACCGAGCTTGGCGCCGCGCACGAACTCCGATGTGAGCGAGATCGTGGGATGCGGCCAGAAGATGCCGGTCGCGAAGCCCGACCCGATGCCCATGACCATGTCGGCCAGGGTCACCAGCAGGCCGCCATGCGCCCATCCCATCGGGTTGCCGTGGCGCTTCTCGAGCGGCAGGCCGATGCGCAGCCCGTCACCGTCCGCCTTGACCCAGAGGGGGCCCGCCATGCGGATGAACTCGTCGGGGACATCGAGCTGGCGGAAGCCTTCGGGCACGAGTGCGGTCATTGGGTCAGTCCGTCCTTGGAGGCAGCGAGCCGGTCGAGCGCCGCGCGCACCGCCGGATCGAACGGCGTGCTGCGATGCGTCTCCTCGTTGAGCGAAACCATGATCACGCGCTGCACGGCGGTACAGTTGCCGTCGCCGTCGAACAGCCCCTGGCCGATCACGCACTTGCGCTCATGCGCCTCGATCACCCGAGCGCAGGCAGTCGCCGTGCCCGGGTAGAACATCTGGCGCTTGAAGTCGGCCTCGATGCGACCGATGACCATGCGGAAGCGCGGCAGGCCGAGACGCACGATCTGGCGCAGGTAGGAGACACGTGCGTTCTCGAGGAGCTCGAGGAAGGCGCCGTTGTTGATATGCCCGTTGGCGTCGACGTCGGCGAACCGCAGGTGTTCGGGGGTCGAGAAGCCGTAGATGCCGCGATCGGCCAGATCCAACGCCATGAGGTTCTAACGCTCCGCGAATTCCAGGGTGAGATGCGCTGCCTCGGACGGCGGCACGACCAGCCGGCCGGCATCGGGCTTGAGCACCGTCACGCCGTTCTTCTTCAGCAAGGCCTCGCAGGCAGCGAGGCTCTCGACCTTCACGCTGAGTAGCGCCGGATGATCGCCGGCGCGGACCGGCGTAACGCCCGGATAGCGGGCCATGTAGTCGGCGCGCGTCAGGTAGCGGATGGGCTGCGTGCCCGTGTCGACCACGAGTCCATTGCCCTCACGCTGGGCCGAGCCCTTGCCGAAATACTTCTCGAGCTCCGGCGCCCACTTCGCGGGCTGCTCGGAGATCACCGTGACACCCAGGATGCCGCGCGCGCCGTTGGGGTGGCTCGCCCACTCCGGGCGATAGACGTATTGCGGCGTCTGGTGCTCGCACACGAAGAAGCCGACCACCGGCATGTTGGTCTTCGGGATCCGGATGGTGCGGAACTTCGCGTACTCCATCTTGCCCGCGACCTCGACGGCACGGTCGAAGAACAGGGGTGCGTCCGGATTGAGTCCGGCCGCCTTGAAGGCGTCGAAGGAGATGTCGGCGCCATCGGTCGCCAGCGCCACGTTGGCGAGCCCGCCGCCGCCCTTCAGCCACTCCCGCCGCTCGGCGTTGAATTCGGTGTCCTCGACGATGCCCAGAATCTCGAAGTAGTCGGTGTCGAAGATCATGAGGTGGTTGGCCGTGCCGAGCTTCTTGTGGAAGCCGCGCGGCTGCACCTGGAAGCCGAGGCGCCGGTACGCCGCTTCGGCGGCATCGATGCCGTCGACCATGACCACGACGTGATCGAGCCCCTTCACCGCCCGCTTCATGCCGGCCTCCTGCGCACCATGTTGATCCCCTTGGCCGTCATGACCAACTCGCCGTTCTGGTTGGTCGCCCTCCAGTGCTCGTGGATGACGCCCAAGGTCGGTCGGCTCTTGGACGGCAGCTTCGAGGCGCACTCCACCCAGGCCGTCAGCGTGTCACCCGGCCGCACCGGCTTCAGCCAGCGCAGCTCGTCGAGCCCAGGCGAGCCGAGCGCGGTACGCTTGTCGACGTAGTTGTCGACGAACAGGCGCATCAGCTTGGCCGCGACATGCCAGCCCGAGGCGCAGAGGCCGCCGAACAGCGACTCCTTGGCGGCCTCGGCATCGACATGGAAGGTTTGCGGGTCGAACTTCTCGGCGAATTCCACGATCTCCTCGGCGGTGAAGCCGGTCGAGCCCAGCGGGTATTTTGTGCCGACTTTGTAGTCTTCCCAGTAACGCGGATCTCGGGACTGCATGACTCGGTCTTCGCAGAGCATGGCCGGGCACGCAAGCATGTCCTCGGCCGCGCCATGTGGTAGCGTGGCGACGGACCCAGCCCGCCATGAATGATTCCCATCTCGTCCGGCGCCTCACCACGATCCTCGCCATCGATGTCGTGGCCTTCAGCACCATGTCGTCGCGCGACGAGGAGCATGCGCTGGCGCTGCTGGGTCGGCGCATGGACGCGGCGGGCACGCTCGTCCAGCAGCACCGCGGGCGGGTGTTCAAGCTGACCGGCGATGGCCTGCTGGCGGAGTTCGCCAGTCCCGTTGAGGCCGTCCGGGCCGCTCTCGAGATCCAGGAGGCGATGCGGTCGGCCAACGCGACGGCCGGCAACGACGACCAGCTCAACCTGCGCATCGGCGTCAATCTCGGCGACGTCGTCGAAAGCGGCGACGACCTGATGGGCGACGCCGTCAATGTGGCCGTCCGGCTCGAGTCGATCTCGGCGACGGGTGGCATCTGCGTGTCCTCGTCGGTCTATGACCAGATCGTCGGCAAGCTGATGCTGGGCGCCGAGGACATCGGCGAACAGCACGTCAAGAACATCCCACGCCCCATCCATGCCTACCGGCTGACAGTCAACGGTGCGAAGCCCGTGGCTGCACATCCTGCCCACGCGACGGCGCAGGCGATGCCACGGTCGCGTAGCCTGCTCATCGGCGCTGCAGTGGTCGCGCTGCTCGTCGTTGCCGCCGGCGGGACTTGGTATCTGCGCGGAGCGACGCTAGCCGGCCCGCCGCAGACAGCCCACCCGACCTCGTCTCCGGTCGCCGCGCCGCAGGCGGCCGCTTCTGCACCGGCTACGCCCCCGTCAGCCCCTGCCACACCGCCACCCGCGGCGACGGCACCACGCCCCTTCAGTCCGGGCGAGGTGCCGTTTCTGCCCGACTTCCGGCGGCGGGCGCTGGAGAACTATGCCGCGGACGAAGGTTCAAAGGCCCTGGCGATCAGCATTCGCGGCATCATCGCCATGGCGACGCGCCGCATCGACACCGAAACCGCGCGACGCGTGGCGCTCGAAGAGTGCGACAGGATCGTGCTGCGCGAGGTGCCGGTCTTTCGCGACTACGACCGCTGCATGATCTACGCAATCGGCAACGACGTGGTCTGGTCGTTCCGCTCCCCGCCGACGCCGCCCTACCCATACATCCCGTCGAAGCGGCCCTCGCCGCCCATCGCCTTCGACCCCACGACGGCCCCGCTTCTCAACGTGCCCGCGCGCGAGCGCCTGGCCGAGCACTACCTGAAGGCGGTCCACAGCCGCGCGCTCGTGCTCGGGCGCAACCACTTCGACTGGTGGACGTCGAGCAACAACGACGCCGATGCCATCCGCCGCAACGTGCAGATCTGCGGCCATCTCACCGGAAGGCCCTGCGTCGTCTATGCCCTGAACAACGACGCGCTCGTACAGACGCCGGCCACCATGCGCGCCGTCAATATCCTGACGCCACAGGATCTCGCCAATCTGGACGCCGGTCAGCAGGAGGCGGTGACGCGCTATCTCATCGCCAACGATTGGCGCGCGATCGCCATGTCGTCGAACCGAAAGCTCGGCATCGTGAACGACCTGCCGAACGAGAAGGACGCCATCGCCGCCGCCATGCAGGCCTGCACGCAGGCCGGCGGCGCCGACTGCGCGATCGCCGCCATCGGCCCGTTCCTGGTCGAACCGCAGTGAGCCGTCAGTCGGCCAGCGCCTGGCCGAAGCGCTTGGCGATCTCCTCCAGCATGACTTCCGACGCGCCGCCGCCGATCGCCTGCACCCTGGCGTCGCGCGACATGCGCTCGACCGCGGTCTCGCGCATGAAACCCATACCGCCGTGGAACTGCACGCAGTCGTAGAGCACCTCGTTCACGAGATCGCCGGCCAGCGCCTTCACCATCGAGACCTGGGCCACGCAATCCTGGCCTTGGGCATCGAGCCAGGCGGTGTGATGCACGAGCTGGCGCGCCGCCTCGACCTCGGCCAGCCGCTTGGACAGGCGCTGGCGGATCGCCTGCTTGTCCCATAACGGCTTGCCGAAAGCGGTGCGCTGACTCACATGGTCGAAGGTGAGCCGGATGGCCTCGCGCGCCTCGGCCATCGCCATGGCGCCGATCACCAGCCGCTCGGTCTGGAAGTTGGCCATGATCGAGTAGAAGCCGCGATTCTCCTCGCCCAGCACGTTCTCCACGGGCACGCGGCAATCCTCGAAGATCAGCTCGGCGGTGTCGGAGCTGCGCCACCCGGTCTTGTCGAGGGCGCGGCCGACCTTGAAGCCCGGCATGCCCTTCTCGACGATGAACATGGTAATGGCGCGGCTGCCCTTGGCCTCGGGGTCGGTCCTGGCTGCAATGAAGTAGAGATCGCCGAGAACACCGTTGGTGATGAACATCTTGGCGCCGTTCAGCACATAGTGGTTGCCATCGCGCACGGCCCTGGTGCGGATGCCGGCCACGTCCGAACCGGCGCCAGGCTCGGTAACGCCGACAGCCGTGATCGTCGTCCCCGCCATGATGCCCGGCAGGTAGTTCTCGAGCTGGCGCTTGGTGCCGAAGCGCACGAGATGCGGGCTCGCCATGTCGGTATGGACCAGCACCGTGATCGCGAAGCCGCCGTGCGTCGACCGCCCGACCTCCTCGGCCAGCACGACCGAGGCGCGCGCATCGAGGCCCGCACCGCCCAGCGCCTCGGGCACGCGCAATGAGAAGAAGCCGAGGCCGCCCATCTCGGCCAGCACGTCGCGCGGCACGAAGCCCGCCTCTTCCCACTTGGGGCCGTGCGGCTTCACGCGCTCCTCGACGAAGCGGCGGAGCTGCGCGCGGATCAGGTCGTGCTCTTCGATGAAGATGGGATGTGTCATGCCGGCGGATGCTACACTCCGCCGATGTCACGCGACAAACGACTGCAGGATCGCTCGATCTACCCGCACTGGTGTTCCGACACCGTGCGCTTCTCCGACCAGGACAGCGCGGGCCATATCAACAACGTGGCGCTCTGCGCCTACCTCGAAACCGCCCGCCTCACCTTCATCCGCGACATGGGCATGATGGTCCGCCGCGAGGATGGCGTGCGCGGCATCTCGGCCGGCATGAACGTGAGTTTCCTGGCCGAGTCGCACTGGCCGGGGAAGGTCGAGCTGGGAACCGGGGTGATGATGGTCGGCACCAGCTCGATCACCGTCGGATCGGCGGCCTTCAAGGACGGACATTGCATCGTGGCGGCCGAAATGACCGTCGTCCGCCTCAGGGGCAAGACACCCCATCCGATCGACGCCGACCTGCGGGAAAAGCTGGAAAAGTTCCGTTTGAAGGGCTTCTAGCCCGTCTTGACCGGGACGGACTGGTTCCCTATCTTTGCGTCTGCGAGTAAGTCGCAAAAGCACGGAAAGAACGGCCGCGAGGCATGTACATCTGCATCTGCATGGCGATCCGGGAACGCGAAGTGGACGCTGCCGTCCGCGCGGGCGCCAAGCGTCCGGCCGACGTGTTCCGGGCCTGCGGAAAGAGCCCCCAGTGCGGCACCTGCGCCTGCGACATGCGTGAGCGCATCGCCCGAACGGTCGCCCACGACCGGGCGAACGTCCAGCAGACGCTTCTGGCCGCCGACTGACGGCCCGCCCGGGCCGCTAGCTCGGGTCCTTGCCTTCACCGATCTGGGTCTGCAGGTAATTCTGCTCGCCGACCTTCTCCAGCAGGCCGAGTTCCGTCTCCAGGAAATCGATGTGCTCCTCGGCGTCCTCGAGGATGTCGACCGCGATTTCGCGGCTGACGTAGTCCTTGGCCGTCTCGCAGTGCGCGACCGCGGCGACCAGGGCGGTGCGCGCCGCCGTCTCGAGCTTGAGGTCTGCGGCCAGGCACTCCGGTACGGTCTCCCCGATGGCGAGCTTGCCGAGGTCCTGCAGGTTGGGCAGGCCGTCGAGCAGCAGGATGCGCTGGATGAGCTTGTCGGCATGCTTCATCTCGCCGATCGACTCCTCGTAGATCTTCTTGCCCAAGCGCTCGAAGCCCCAGTGCTTCATCATGCGGGCATGCAGGAAGTACTGGTTGATCGCCGTCAGCTCGTTCTTCAGGAGCTTGTTCAGCTCGGCGATGATCTGCGGATTGCCCTTCATGGCGAACTCCTCGACGGTGAACTCGCCTCACAAATACTCCGCGATTCCCGCGATGCAATCGCAGAGTGCGCGATTGAGAAACGTTCGCTCAAAAACCTGAGCACAGGGCGCCTGACGATCAGCAAGTGAGAAACACTCGCGGACTCCGCGACGTCGCGCGATGGTTCCTGGCTCCCTCAGCGCAGGCCGGCCGGATAGACAATCGAACTCATCGCCGATTCTGCCGCTGAATTGGCTCGGTGGGCTGCCAACGCGACCTTTCCGCCCAGGTTGCCCCCTTGCTGCAACATCCCCGCAATGTGCAACGTCTCTACCGTCATGGCGTTCATGTCGAACGCCGCCCGCCCGGGGAGTTTCCGGGCCAGCTCAAGGATACGCGTCATGCCTCTCGACAAGCCCACCACTTTCACCCTGCCCAAGCTGCCCTTTGGCGAGGATGCGCTGGCACCGGTCGTGTCGGCCAAGACCATCTCGTTCCACTACGGCAAGCATCACAAGGCCTATGTCGACAAGCTGAACGAACTGGCCGCAGGCACGCCCTATGCCGAGATGTCCCTGGAGGACGTCATCAAGAAGTCGGCGAAGGACGAGAAGGGCAAGGCGATCTTCAACAATGCCGCCCAGATCTGGAACCACACCTTCTACTGGGATTCGATGACGCCCAAGGCCAGCGCGCCGGCCGGCAAGATCAGGAAGGCACTGGACGAGAGTTTCGGCGGCCTGGACGAGTTCAAGAAGGCCTTCAAGGCGGCCGCTGTCGGCCAGTTCGGCAGCGGCTGGGCGTGGCTGGTAAAGGACAAGAGCGGCAAGCTCAGGATCGAGACGACCTCGAACGCCGACACACCGATCGCGCACGGCGGCACGCCGCTGCTCGTCGCCGACGTGTGGGAACACGCCTACTACCTCGACTACCAGAACCGCCGGCCCGACCATGTCGAAGCCTGGCTGGACAAGCTCGCGAACTGGTCGTTCGCGGAGAAAAACCTCGACTAGGAGGACGCGATGCTGGGCACCATTCTGCTGATCATCCTGATCCTGATCTTGATCGGTGCATTGCCGACCTGGCCCTACAGCAGCGGCTGGGGTTACTACCCCAGCGGCGGCATCGGGTTGGTGCTCATCATCATCGTCATCCTGCTGTTGATGGGGCGCATCTAGCGCCCCTTCTTCGCTTCAATACCTGAACGTCAGGTTGAGCGAGCCGAACTGCGTGATGCGGTCGCGCTCGTAGAACTCCGGCGTGCGCAGCACCTGGGTGTAGGAGAAGCGTACGCCCCGATAGAGGATGGCGAGCCCGGCCTGGAGCTCGCCGACGAACGGGCGATGGGACACCCGCAGGCTGTTCCCGTCGGTGTTGCCGTCGAGGAAAATGTTGCGCGCCACGGCCGAGCCGTCGAGGCCGGCGAACAGGTACCAGCCGAAGCTGCCGTCGCCGATGAAGGCCTCCGACCCCGGCAGCGCCGGCCGGGCGCGCGTCGGGCCGAAATCCTCGCGCAGGTTCTTGCCGATCCGTGCCGTGCCGCCCGCGCCAGCATAGGTCGACACGTTGCCGAGCGACGCGCC
>CAYRBQ010000064.1:0-11937 GCA_964422305.1 uncultured Reyranella sp.
CTTCTCGGTCGCCTGGGCGACGGTGAGCTCGGGCTCGTGCTCCAGTATGTGCTCGACCGCCTCGACCACCACGATGGCGTCGTCGACCACGATGCCGATGGCCAGCACGAGCGCCAGCAGCGAGATCGTGTTGGCCGAGAAGCCCAGCGCCAGCATTACGGCGAAGGTGCCGACGAGCGCGACCGGGACCGCGATGATCGGGATCAGGGTGGCGCGGAGGTTGCCGAGGAAGATGAAGACCACGATGGCGACGAGGACGAACGCCTCGATCAGCGTGTGGATCACGCTCTCGATCGTGGCCTTCACGAACACCGTCGTGTCGTACATCACGTTGTACGCGACATCCTCGGGGAAGCGCGGCTCGAGCGCCTTGATGGCGTCGCGCACGCCTTGCGCCGTGGCCAGCGCGTTGGCGCCGGGAAGCTGGTAGATCTGGATGCCGGCCGCGGCCTTGCCGTTGTATCGGCCGACCTGGTCGCTGGTCTTGGCGCCGAGCTCGACCCGCGCGATGTCCTTGACCTTGACCAGCGCGCCGTCGCTCTTGGCGCGAACCACGATGTTCTCGAACTCCTCGACCGTGACCATGCGGCCCTGGGTCGTGATGTTGAGCTGGAAGCTCACGTCGTCGAGCAGCGGCGCCGCACCGACCAGGCCGACCGCGGCCTGGACGTTCTGGGCCTGCACCGCCTGCACCACCTCGTTGGGGGTGATGTCGAGGCTCGCCATGCGCTCGAGGTTGAGCCAGATGCGCATCGAGTAGTCGAGCGCGCCGAACAGGCTGGCGTCGCCAACGCCGGGCACGCGCCTGAGCGTGTCGAGCAGCGTGATGGTCGCGAAGTTCGACAGGAACAGCGCGTCGCGCGAGCCCTTGGGCGAGTAGACGGCCACGACCTGGAGCAGCGCCGAAGACTGCTTCTTGGTCGTGACGCCGAGCCTCTGGACCTCGGGCGGCAGCAGGGCCACCGCCTGGTTGACGCGGTTGTTGACGTTGACGGTGTTGAGGTCGGGGTCGGAGCCGACCTCGAAGCTGACGGTGAGCTGGTAGCTGCCGTCGCCGCCCGACGTCGACTTCATGTAGATCATGCGCTCGACGCCGTTGACCTGCGCCTCGATGACCTGCGCCACGCTCTCCTCGACCGCCTGGGCCGAGGCGCCGGGATAGGTCGCGGTCACGCGGACCTGCGGCGGCACGATGTCGGGGAACTGCGCGACCGGCAGCGCCGTCATGGCGATGACACCGGCGATGGTGATGACGGTCGAGATGACGAACGCCAGCCGCGGCCGGCGGATGAACAGCGACGAGATCGTCATGTTACTGCTTCGTCGCCTGCGGCGGCGCGACCGTGGGATTCACCGTCATGCCGGGACGGACACGCTGCTGGCCCTGGATGATCACCCGGTCGCCGGCCTTGAGACCCTCCGTGATGCCGGTCATGCCCTCGCGCGACACGCCGGTCTTGACCCGGCGCTGCTCGGCCACGTTCTTGTCGTTGACGATGAAGACGTAGGCGCCCGTCTGGTCCTGCGCGATCGCGGCCTGCGGCACGGCGACCACCTCGGGCACCTTGTCGCCTTCCAGGATCACGCGCACCGTCTGGCCGTCGGTCAGGATCCCGTCCTTGTTGGGGAAGGTCGCGCGCACGATCTGCGTGTCGGTGCGGGGATCGACGGTGACGTCGAGGAAATCGACCTTGCCCTGTTCCTTGTAGACCGAGCCGTCGGCCAGCCTGAGGCGGGCCACGATGTTCTCGCCGCCGCCGGGGCCGGCGCCGCGCTTGGCGTCGAGCAGCTCGCGCTGCGTGACGGGGAAGAGCACGCGGATCGGATGCTCGCTCACGACCGTCGCCAGCACGCCCGAGTCGGGGCTGACGAGGTTGCCGGGCGAGAAGGCGGCGCGGCCGATGCGGCCGGCGATCGGCGACTTGATCTGGGTGTAGGAGAGCTGCAACTGAGCGTCGCGCAGCTGGGCCTCGGAGTCCTCGAGCTGCGCCTTGGCCTGGAGCTGCTCGGAGAGACGCTGGTCGTAGGTCACCGCCGTACCGGTGTTGGTGCGCAGCAGCTCGGCGGCGCGCTTGAGCTGGTTGTCGGCGTTGGCGAGGCCAGCCTTGGCGGCGTCGCGCTGCGCCACCTTCTGGTCGACCGTCGCCTGGTAGGTCTCCGGCTCGATCAGGAAGACGACCTGTCCTTCCTTGACGATATCGCCGTCGTTGAACTGGCGCGGGCCCAGGAAGCCCTTCACGCGGGCGCGCAACTCGACCTTGTCGACGGCGGCGGCGCGGCCGATGAACTCGGCCTGCTCGGCGAGCGGCTTCAGCTCGGCCGGCGTCACGAGTACGGCGGGCGGCGGGGCACCCTGCTGGGAGAGGGCCGGCGCACTCCACAAGGCGGCCGACAGAACCGCAGCGACGGCCAAGGATACCGTCCGACACCGGTCTCTCATTGTCATCTTCCCCGCTCGCTCTTAACGTCAGAACACTGCCTTAATTCGCCTTGATGGTCACGGTCTTTCAGCCCGTGTTCACGGTTCGGAGAGGATGTGGAAATGGCAGCGTTGCGTGTGTTGGCTATCCTGCTCGTGGCGGTGTGCGTCGTGTCGCCTCACGCGATCGCGCAGACCCAGGCGCCGCCGCCGGCCCAGGGCCAGACGCGCAACAGCTTCGCCAACCCCGCCGAGTACGACAACTACATGGCGGCGCTGAACACCAAGGACGCCGCCAAGCGCGCGCAGGCGATGGAGGTGTTCATCGCCTGGTATCCCAACTCGGTGCTGCGCGTGGAGGCGCACGAGCAGGGGATCGCGGCCTACCAGGCCTCGAACCAGCCGGCCAAGGCCGACGGGCTCGGCCAGAAGCTCCTGCAGCTCGATCCCGACAATCTGCGCGCGCTCGCCAACCGCGCCTATCTCGGCCGCCTGAAGGCGCAGACCGGCGATGCCACCGCTTTGCCACAGGCGGTGGTGGCGGCGGAGCGCGGCCTCGCCGTGATGCCGAAATGGCAGAAGCCGGTGCTGCTCGACGATGCGGGCTTCGCGAAGGTGAAGGAGCAGCTCTCGGCGGTGTTCAACGGCGCGCTGGGCTTCGCCGCGTTGCAGGCCAAGGATTACGACAAGGCCCGCGTCCTCTATCGCGAGGCGGTCGCTGCGGAGCCGACGGATCTGCAGAACGTCTACCAGCTCGCGGTCTCGCAGCTCGAGGGCCAGCCGGTCGATGCGCTGGGCTTCTGGTACGGCGCGCGCGCCATCGCCATCGCGAGAGCCGCAAACAACACCGCCGCGGCGCAGGATATCGACCGCTACGTGCGCTCGCGTTATCGCGTCTATCGCGGCAGCGAGGAGGGCTGGGACGATATCGTGAAGCGCCTCGTCGCGGGCGAAGCGCAGCCGCCGGAGAATTTCAAGAAGTCTATCCCGCGCCAGCTCACGCCGCCCGAGCAGGCGCTGCAGCTCCTCGAAGACAACGATCCCGCCAAGCTGCCCTACGCCGACTGGATCCTGGTGCTGCGTCACCGTGATGTCGGTGCGGCCAACAAGGCTGCGGCCGACAAGGTGTGGAAGGCGATCGGCGACCGCCAGCAGGGCGGTACCCGCATGAAGGTGCCGATGAAGGTGATCAGCGCCACGCCCGACCGTATCGAGGGCGCGATCACCGACGCCGCGCGCAACGGCAACATCGTCGAGATCGAGGTGGCGATGGCGCGGCCGCTCAGCCCGCTGCCGGCGGTCGGCTCGACCATCGCCTTCCTGGGGGCGCTGAGCGACTACCGCCCGCACCCCTTCCTCTTCAAGCTGACGCGCGGCGAGCTCGCGCCGGAGTTCCTGCCGGTGGCCGGCGGCGCGTGCGCCGATCCCCGGCCGCAGATGTGCACGCGCGACTACCGGCCGGCTTGCGGCACGAAGCGCGACGGCAGCCGCCGCACCTACGGCAACGCCTGTACCGCCTGCAGCGACGCCGAGGTCGTCTCCCAGGCTGCCGGCGCCTGTCCCTGAAAAAAGAGAGAAGGGCCTTGCCGCTTCCCTGACGATTTGATACTTAAGTGAATGCTTAACTATCAAGCGACGCCGCAAATGCCGCTGGATATGGCCTTCCAGGCCCTGTCCGACCCGACCCGGCGGGTCATGGTCGAGCGGTTGAGCCAGGGCCCGGCCTCGGTCAGCGAGCTGGCCCGCCCGCTCGACATGACGCTCTCGGCGGTGGTCCAGCACCTCGCCGTGCTCGAGGCGAGCGGGCTGGTGCGCTCGGAGAAAGTGGGCCGAGTGCGGACCTGCCGCATCGAGCCCGAGGCGCTCACCGCCGTGGAGCGCTGGGTCGCCGAGCGCCGCGCCACCTGGGAGCGCCGCTTCGACCGCCTGGGCGCGCTGCTGGCGGAGGACGAGCCGACATCACGAAAGAGGAAGCCATGACCGCGAGATCAGCGATCCCCGCCACCTTCACCATCGAACGCCACTATCCGGTCCCGCCGGCGCGCGTGTTCGCGGCCTGGGCGAGCGTCGAGGCCAAGCAGCGCTGGGCGTTCTGTGACGAGAACTGGAAGCCCGCGCTGCACGAGATGGAGTTCACGGTCGGTGGCCGCGAGCGCATCGTCACCGGCCCCGCCGGCGGCACCAGGCACATCTTCAACGGCGTCTACATGGACATCGTGCCCGACCAGCGGATCATCTTCGCCTACGACATGCATCTCGATGACCGCTGCATCTCGGTGTCGCTCACCACCATCGAGTTCCACGCCGAGCCCGGCGCCACAGTGATGCGCTTCACTGAGCAGGGCGTGTTCCTCGACGGCTACGACGATATCAAGGGCCGCGAGGAAGGCACCGCCATCGGCCTCGACAATCTCGACCGCATCCTCGGCCTGCAGGCCGCCGCCTAGATGACCCTTCAGGAGCAGACAATGACCAAGCGTTCCGCCACGCCCGCCACCTTCACCGTCGAGCGCACGTTTCCGATCTCGCGCGACAAGGTGTTCCGTGCCTATTCGGATGTGAAGATGAAGGCGAAATGGTTCGGCGGCCCCGAGGAGTGGGAGCGCTCCGAACACAAGCTCGACTTCAGGGTCGGCGGTCGCGAGAGCTCGAGCGGCGGCCCACCGGGCGGACCGCAGCACCATTACAGCGGCATCCACATGGACATCGTGCCCGACGAACGCATCGTGCTGGCTTACGAGATCAAGGTCGGGGAGACGCGCCTCACCGTCTCGCTCGGCACCACGGAATTCAAAGCGGACGGCAAGGGAACGAAGCTCGTCTACACCGAGCAGATCATGTTCCTCGACGCCCCCGAGCATCTCGAGGACCGCAAGAAGGGCACCGAGGCGCTGTTCGACAATCTCGTCGCGGCGCTCGCGAAGGCGCATTGATGGCGTCGCGCTCGACCAAGCACGGCACGATCGAGCTCGCGCGCCTCTACAAGGCGCCGCCAGCCCGGGTCTACGCCGCCTGGGCCGAGCCCGCACAGCGCGCGAAGTGGGACGTGCCGGGACGCTGGATCGTCACGGAGCAGACCTTCGACTTCCGCGAGGGCGGAAGCGAGATCAAGCGCTTCGGCCCGGCCGGCGATCCGCGGCTCCTGGCCACGACGCACTATCTCGAGGTCCTTCCGGCCGAGCGCTTCGTCTACGGCTATCGCATGACCAGCCGCGACATCCCGATCTCGGTGTCGCTGACCACCGTGCAGCTCGCGCGTGCCCCGGAAGGCACGCGGCTCGAGCTCACCGAGCAGATCGTGATGCTGGACGGCGGCGACACGCTTGCGCTCCGCGAGGAAGGCCTCGCGTCGCAGCTCGACAAGATCGCCGGGATTCTCTGACCGCGCTCAGTGCGCCATCAGGAGCGGCACGCGGCACGACGAGATCACCTTGCCGGTGGCGCCGCCCATGCCGAGGAAGCTCAGCACCTGGCCGCGGCCGTAGGCACCCATCACCAGCAGGTCGGCGCCCTTGCCGTGCGTGTAGTCGAGCAGGGCTCGGCCGCGGGCGCGGCCCGAGACGGCGCCCGGATCGATCGCGTCGATCGTGGTCTTCAGCCCGTGGCGGCCGAGGTTGCGCGCGAGATAGGCCGCACCGACCTCGGCGGGGGTCGAGCCGACCACGAGGATCGTGATGCTGCTCGCCTTGGCGAGGAAGGGCAGCGCGTATTCGACGGCGCGCGCGGCCTGGAAGCTGCCGTTCCACGCCACGATCACCGTGCCGAAGGCGCCGCTGCCCGGGTTGGGCGGGGCGATCATGACGGCGCGGGCGCATTCGTGGATGGCGGCTTCGACGGTGGCGGGCGCAACGTTCTCCGGATCCGAGCCCGGGCGACCGAGCACCAGCAGGTCCGAGCAGCGGCCCATCGCCACCAGCGTGTCGAGCGTCGCGGTCTGCGCGGCGGTGTAGGTCGAGCCCTTGTTGGTCGCGAGCAGCTCCTTGTAGGCGCGCTCGGATTCCTTGGCGCGCGCCTCGAGGCGCTCGTCGTCGAGGTTCATGATCAGCGGCATCGCCTCGCCGCTCATGGCGAGGCCGCCGACCGCGCCGCCGGCCGGGCCGACCGGCAGGTGCAGCGCGTCCACGGTGCCGTCGAAGGCGGAGGCGACGCGGCCGGCCAGCTTGAACGACATGGCGGCGTCGGGTCCGCCCTCGGAAACGGCCAGGATCGACTTGAACATCGCGCACTCTCCCCAACGGAATTCTTCAAAGGACGCGCGATTAAGAATGGCGGACGCGTCCGGTGCAAGCCGAGACTTTCGGCCGGCGGACCTCTCTAGCTCATGAGCTAGCTACGCGCCGCTTGGGCGAGGCCCGCCATGAGATCGGCGACCGGCTCCAGCTCCTGGCCGACGCGGCGGGCGCCCTGCAGGACCTCGTCGAGCGACCGGCCGTTGGCCATCGAGGCCGCGCCCCACAGCAGCGCCGAGCGCATGCCGCTCTTGCAGTAGGCCACGATCCGGTCGTCGCCCTCGGCCAGCAGGTCGGCCAGCGCGCGCACCTGATCGGGGCTGGCGCGCGGACCGGAGAAGGGCAGGTCGAGGAATTTCAGTCCGGCTGCTTCGGCGGCAGCCCTGATGTCGGCTGTCTTCGGCTGGCCGAACATCGCCTCGCCGTCGGGCCGGTTGTTGACCACCGCGGTGAAGCCTGCATCGGCGATGGCCTTCATGTCGGACGGCTGCAGTTGTCCCGAAACGGCGACGCGCTCGTCGACGGCCGGCAGGTCGAGGCTCATGCGGACATCTCCCGCTTGCGGATCCAGTGGATGAAGGGCAGCGCCAGCACGACCATCCAGAGCTTGCCCAGGATCTGGCCGGCGAGATAGTCGAGGCTGCCGAAGGCGAGCCACAGGAAGAGCACGCTGTCGGCCACCAGGCCCACCACGCTGCTGGCCAGCACCGCCAGCACCAGCCCGCGCGACTGCAGCGGCGTGTAGACCGCGAAGTCGGCGAGCTCCGACAGCAGGAAGGCGGTCGCCGAGGCGACGATGAGCTGCGGCGGCGCCACGGCGCCGGAGAGCGCCGCGCCCGCGACGATGGCGCCCAGCGCCACGCCGCGGCCCAGCCGCCGCTGCACGAGATCGCGCAGCACCAGCGCCAGCCCGATCATCAGCACGCCCGACGGCGCCATCAGCGGCTTGTCGCCGGGGCCCCACGGCCAGACCGGCACGAGGCACGGTCCCTGCGGCACGCACACCGTGCCGAGGTGGCCGATCATCCAGTTGGCGAGGGGGATGCAGGCGATGAAGCCCAGGAAATAGGCCAGGGCCTCGAGCTTGCGGCGCGCCGTCGACGTCATGGGTGCGTGCCTAGCAGGTCTGTCGTGCGGCGGGAACCGGGCCGCCCGCCGCAGCGTTCCAGACCGGACCAGACAAGGAGATTTTCATGCTCGCTCGCCGCTCGATCCTGTTGGGCATGGCCGCCCTGCCGGCCCTCGGCGCCGGCGTCGCCTTCGCGGTCGACGCCTTGCCGGATTCGCGCTTCGTGGGCTTCGCCCAGAACGTGAACGACTTCGAGATCGCTTCCGCGCGCCTGGCACTCGTGAAGTCGATGAACGAGAACATCCGCGGCTTCGCCACCGCGACGCTCGCCGACCATACCGAGGCCGCACAGTTCCTCACCAAGGCGCGCGCCGAAGCCGGCGTGTCCTATGCGCCGGATCCCGCGCAGACGCCGGGCACGGTCGCCACCCTGCAACGCCTCAACGCGCTGGAGGGCGTGGAGTTCGACACGGCCTACTCCAACGCCCAGCTCGCGATCCATACCGAGGCGGTGGCGCAGTACGGCGCCTACTCGCAGACCGGCGGCAACGGTGCGCTGCGCCGCTACGCCCAGCGCGAGCTGCCGACGCTCGAGCGTCACCTGCGCGGCGCCCGCCTGCTGGCCGGTGGCAGGTAGAGCCTTTCGTCGTCCCGAGCGAAGCCGAGGGACCTTCTCTCCACGACAACCAGCTAGTTGTTGAGACGAGGTCTCTCCACGCGGCCCCTTCGGGGCCTTGGTCGAGACGACGTGTCAGAGGGACGACTTCCCCTCCCGGTAGGCAACGAAGCCCCGCTTGCGCAGCGCGCAGGCGGGGCATTCGCCGCAGCCGTAGCCCCAGTCGTTGCGCGGGCCGCGCACGCTGTCGTAGCAGGTGTGCGTGTGCTCTAGGATCAGGTCGACCAGGCTGGCGCCACCGAGCTCGCGCGCGAGCCGCCATGTCTCGGCTTTGTCGAGCCACATCAGCGGGGTATGCAGCACGAAGCTGCGGTCCATGCCGAGGTTGAGCGCGACCTGCAGCGCCTTGATCGTGTTGTCGCGGCAGTCGGGATAGCCCGAGAAATCCGTCTCGCACATGCCGCCCACCAGGTTGCGGATGCCGCGCCGCCACGCCACCGCGGCGGCGAAGGTGAAGAAGAGCAGGTTGCGGCCGGGCACGAAGCTGTTGGGCAGCCCGTCCTTCTCCATGGCGAAGGCGACGTTGCGGGTGAGCGACGTCTCGCTGATCTGGCCCAGCACGCCCATGTCGACGAAATGATCCTCGCCCAGCCGATCGGCCCACTGCCGCGAGGCGCGTCGGATCTCGTCAAGGACCACAAGCCGTTGATCCAGCTCGATTCTGTGCCGCTGGCGGTAGTCGAAGGCGACGGTCTCGACATGCGCAAATCGCTCTAGCGCCCATGCCAGACAAGTGGTGGAATCCTGCCCACCGGAGAAGAGGACGAGGGCGGACTCCCTGTTTCTCACCGCGTCGTTCATGAGGGGCTTTATCGCCCGCAACCTCCCTCCGCGCCACTGCGTTACCCGTTCAGCGGACCTATCGGTCAAGAGGGGGAACCATGTTCGTCTCCGACATCCTGTCCCGCAAAGGTGCCCTCGTGCACACCGTGACGCCCGGCACCTCGGTCGCCCAGATCGCCCAGCAGCTCAGCGTGCGCCGGATCGGCTCGGTCCTCGTGCTCGACGACGAGCAGATCGTCGGCATCGTCTCCGAGCGGGATCTCGTGCAGGCGCTGGCAAGCCACGGCGCGGCGGCGCTCGAGCTCGAGGCACGCAACGTCATGACGCGCGACGTGGTGACCTGCGATCCCGACGAGTCGATCGACCACATCACCGAGATGATGACCCGCGGCCGCTTCCGCCACCTGCCGGTGGTGCGTCGCGGCGAGCTCCTGGGCCTCGTCTCGATCGGCGACGTCGTGAAGGCACGCATCGAGGAAGCCACGCACGAGACCGAGGCGCTCAAGGCCTATATCGTCGCCGGCTGATCGACCATAAGCCGCGCATCGCGAACTCTGCCAGCGCGCCGGCGAGGATCAGCACGAAGGCGTTGGCCGGGACCGCGTAGAGCGGGCTCGGCAGCGCCGTCATGGCCTGCGCGAGATAGAGCCCCAGGAACGCGACCGACACCGCGACCACCGGCTCGCCCTGCGGGAAGCTCGCGTGCCGCCATGCTCTGGTGCGGCCGGCGAACGCCAGGACGAGCAGGCCGATCGCCAGGACGAGGCCGAAGCTCGGCCCCGGCTGCACGGTCGGCGCGCCGAGCAGCATGCGCGCCTTCTCGTAGTAGAGGCGGGCGATCTCGCCTGGATCCTCGACCAGGCGCTCGACATAGAGCCGCCACATCAGGCGGAAGTATTCGGGCGAGCAGAATTCGATGTCGGGCCGCAGCTTCTTGGCCAGCTCCTCGCCGTAGGCATCGTCGTAGCGGATGCCCCACTTGTTCTCGATGAAGCCTAGGCCGAGATAGAGCGTGTGCGACAGGCCGTGCCGCTCCAGCCGCTGCGCCGGCGCCATGTCGAACAGCCCGTCGCGCGCCATCACCGTCCAGCGCGGCGTCAGGAACGCGACGACGGCCAGCACGAGCACAAGGATGATCCGCGACGGCCGCGCCGTACGGCGCCACACCGTCCAGGCCAGCGCCAGCACGGTGACGACGAGGCCCATCAGGCCGATCGATTCGCGCAGCAGGGTCACGAAGGCCAGCATCGCGATGCCGAAACCGATCCACGCGGTGCCGGCGCGCCGCGTCAGCAGCCCGTGCGCGCTTGCGGCGATGGCCAGCGGCAGGATCGCCGCCAGGCTCGCGGCGCCGATGAAGGCCCAGTGCGGCGACAGCCCCATCCAGCCGAGATATTCGACCGGGCCCAGCAGCATCAGCACCAGCGCCGCGATCGGCGCGCCGATCCAGATCAGCAGCAGGGCGAAGGCGAGCAGCCCGAGCGCGTCGACCAGCACGTTGATGCGCGCGGCGTCCGGAAGCGTGGCGCGCTTGCCCGTGATCGCCGACCAGATGTTGAGGATCAGGGCGTGGCCCGGATCGTCGGCCAGCGCGCGGTCGGCGATCGGGATCAGGCGTCCGTCCTCGCAGACCGCGAGCCACGCGCCGCTCTTCAGTGTGCACTCGCTGCTGTCGAGCCAGATGTTGGTGGCGCGCCAATCCGACGGCATGATGTCGGCCAGGTACCCGTAGCGCTCGACCGCCGTGAAGGTCCTTGCGAACTGCCCGCCGAGCAGCGCGATGCAGACCAGTACGGCCAGCCATCGCAGCCAGCCGCCACCCCAAACCATCCCCGTTACCGTCTGTTTCGTTTCGTGCGCCCACTATAGCGGCTGGTGCGTCTTACATCTCCTCCCCCGTCTGCGGGGCATCGCATATGTCTCTTCTCTGCCCCCGCGGAGCGGGTCGCTGCTATGGCCGCATCGGCCATAGCAGCCTAGTGCCCTCGTCATACGAGGGCGAAGGGGGCAGAAGCTTCAATAGAGAGTTTCTGCGGTCTTCCCCCTCCGCCCGCTCCGCGGGCACCTCCCCCGAAGCGGGGGAGGAGAAGAGTCGTATGCGATAGCCCTACCCTAGCGGGGGGAGGAGCATGAAGGGGATGGCGTGCTAGGGTCGCCCGAACCCCGGGTGGAGATCGCATGTCGTTACCCCTTCAAGGCAAGGTCGCGCTGGTGAGTGGCGCGGGAAAGAACATCGGGCGCACCATCGCGCTCACCCTGGCGGGCGATGGCGCGGCCGTCGTCGTCAACGGACGCTCCGACAAGGCGGCGGTCGACGGCGTGGTGGCCGAGATCGTCAAGGCCGGCGGCAAGGCGGTCGCCGCCATGGGCGACGTCTCCGATCCCGCCGTGCCGCCCCGGCTCGCCGAGGAGGCCGCCAAGGCGTTCGGCGGCGTCGACATCCTCGTCAGCAACGCAGGCCTCAGGAAGCAGACCCCGTTCCTCGACATGTCGTACGACGAATGGCGCGGCATCCTGTCGGTGGCCCTCGACGGCGCGTTCCTGCTGGGCAAGGCGATCGTGCCCCTGATGGTGAAGAGGGGCGGCGGCGCGTTCGTGGCGATCTCCGGCATCTCGACCCATGTCGGCACGCCCAACCGCTGCCACGTCTCGGCGACGAAGTCGGGCCTCGAGGGGCTGATTCTCGCGCTTGCCGTCGAACTCGCCCCGCACAAGGTGACCTGCAACGCGCTGGCGCCCGGCGCCATCGACACGACCAGGG
>CAYRBQ010000065.1:0-11920 GCA_964422305.1 uncultured Reyranella sp.
AGAAGATGCACTACACCGAACGCAGCTACGGCTCGTTCACGCGCGCCTTCACGTTGCCGGCGGACGCCGACCGCGAAGGCATCGCCGCTCGGTTCGCCAAGGGCGTGCTCGTGCTGGAGATCGCCAAAACGGCGAACCCGCCGGCCCAGGTCAAACAGGTCGCCATCAAAACCGCGTAGGCCTGGCCGCACGCCGCGCGTGGGAGTGAGCGCCCGGTGAAGGCGATGGTTCTCTCTGCACCCGGTCAGACGCTCCGTCTCGAGGAGCGGCCTGATCCCCGCCCCGGACCGGGGGAGATCCTGATTCGGGTCGAGGCATGCGGCGTATGTCGAACCGATCTTCACATCTTGGACAACGAGCTTCCCGGCATCCGCTGGCCTGTCGTTCCGGGACACGAGATCGTCGGAATTGTCATGGCGGAAGGCAATGGCGTCGCGGCGTCCCTGAAGGGCCGCCGCGTCGGCGTTCCGTGGCTTGGCGGGACCTGCGGTCACTGTCCCTATTGCTCGTCCGCTCGAGAGAATCTATGCGATCGCCCGGTGTTCACCGGGTTCAGCAGGGACGGCGGCTATGCGACCCGGGTGCTCGCCGATGCCAGCTTTGCCCTTCCTCTCGACGACTTCGACGATCCGGTTACAGCCGCACCCCTGCTGTGCGCGGGGCTGATCGGCTGGCGGTCGCTCAAGCTTGCCGGAGACGGCCGTCGCATCGGATTCTATGGCTTCGGGGCAGCAGCACACATCATTGCTCAAGTGTGTCTCTGGCAGGGTCGTGAGGTCCACGTCTTCACCCGGCCGGGCGATGTTGCGGCCCAGGAGCACGCCCTCTCGCTCGGCGCTGTTTTTGCCGGTGGATCGGACGAAGCGCCCACGCAGCCCCTCGACGCTGCAATCCTGTTTGCGCCGGTCGGCGCACTCGTGCCGAAGGCCTTGCAAGCCGTCCGAAAGGGCGGCCGTGTCGTATGCGGGGGCATCCACATGAGCGACATCCCCGCCTTCCCGTACAGGCTGCTCTGGGAGGAGCGACAGATTCTTTCGGTCGCAAACCTCACACGCCAGGACGCGACCGAGTTCCTCTCGGTGGCCCCTCTCGCCGGCGTGAAAACCCTGACACACCCGTACAGGCTCGCAGCCGCCAACGAGGCGCTGGCCGACCTTCGCGCAGGGCGCTTCCAGGGGGCGGCTGTCCTGGTGCCCTGACCACCATCTCCGCGCGGGTTGAGGCAGGTCAAAGTGCCCGCTGCTTCGGGTCGCCACTATGTGGTCAAGAGACGCCATGTGGCGGGAGAGCGCCATGTTCTACACCACCAATTCAGACTTGCCTGTGCTGGTGCGGCGGCGCCTTTCGCTCAGGGCACAGGATCTCTATCGCGAAGCGTTCAACGAGGCTTGGGCCATGAACACCAACGATGTGCACCGGGAGGAGATCGCGCATCGGGTGGCGTGGGCCGCCGTAGCGCGCAGGCCCCGACAGGTCGAGGGGTCCGCTCCTGGCCCGGGTCGCAAGGAGAAGAAGACATGAGCTACAAGTCCGTCATGGTGTCGGTCGTGCCAGGCCGAGACAATACCGGCGTAATCGCCACCGCGATGGAAATCGCGAGGTCGTTCGGAGCTACGCTGCGCGGCCGTGCCGCCTGCAGGCCGATACATTCCATTTGCCGTGACTATGTCATCCCCGCCGGGTTGTTTGAGGAGGACCGGAAGCAGATCCAGAAGCATCTGCGGGAGTCGGAAAACACCTACCGCAAGGCCGTCACTGGTCACAGCGGGCCGATCGACTGGAAGGGCGACAGTTGCATGGAGTCGCTGGCGGAGCATCTCGCAGAGGAGGCCGATGTTGCGGACATCCTTGTCGCGGCCATGGAGAAGAAGGAGGGACGCGACGAAACCAGGCAACCAGATCTCTGCGATCTCGTGATGCAGGCGGGCCGCCCCGTGCTGCTCGTGCCGACCGCGCGACCGACGACGAGTTTCAACAGCATCCTCGTGGCGTGGAAGAGTTCACGCGAGGCCCGTAGGGCGATTGCCGATGCGTTGCCGTTGCTGAAGAGAGCCCGCCACGTCTCCCTTGTGGAGATCGTCTCGGGAGACGATCACGGGTCGGCGCACGCGAGCGTCGCGCGTGTCGCTGGCTGGCTGACGGATCATGGCATCAAGGCTCAAACGAAACTGGTAGCATCCAACCAGGCCAACGCGTCCCAGCTCTCCGAGATTGCCAGGGACTCCGGAGCAGATCTCATTGTTGCCGGCGCGTACGGTTACAACCGGCAGGGGCGGTGGGTGCTCGGCGGCATCACGACCGAGCTGCTCGAAGGCGACCGATGCGCACTCCTGTCCCACTAGGCGGGATTACAGCACTCTTGGGTTTGTTGCTGGCATGCGTCGGGTGCACCACTCCGCCCGCAGAGACACCGGCTCCTTCCTCGACAATGGCTGCAGTATCCGACCTGAGGACGGTTCTCCATCGAATCGGCGTTGACACGCCGGCAACCGGCAAGTTCGTGATCATCAATATCCCATCGTTCGAGTTGATTGCGCTGCAAGATGGAAAGCCGGCGCTGCGCAGCCGCGTCATCGTTGGCCGATCGTGGACGCCGACGCCCGAGCTCGCCACCGGCATGTGGGCGGTGAAGTTCAACCCCTCCTGGACACCGACCGCGGCGATGGTGCGCCGAGAGGGCCTACGGTACGCGCCTCCGGGTCCCGCCAATCCGCTTGGCCGTATCCTATTTGAACTCGACAATGATCAGCTGATCTTCCTGCACGACACCAACGACAGAAGCCTATTCGATCGACCCAGGCGCGCGTTTAGTCATGGATGCGTCCGCGTCGAACGGGCGCGGGCGCTGGCTGCCTGGGTGCTTGACCTGTCGGAAGCGGAGATAGACTTCGAGATCGCGCGACGCGGGACGCACAGGTTGACGTTGCCGGCGATCGTTCCGATCACAATCGTGTATCGGACACAATTCCCCGACGAAAGCAATCGTCTGGTCGGCTTTCCCGACGTTTACGGGCGGCAGTCGGCAGGCGAAGCCGCCTCAACGGCAAGTGCTGCAGGAAGCTGCGCATAGGCGCCAAGCGACGCGTCTCCGACTGACTTGAAGTGACAGAACATCGATGTTGACGAACAATGCAACGATGTGCAATTAAGACTTACTTGCAGTTCTGCTGGAGAATGCCAGATGGACACCCTGCAAACTCCCCCTCGATCCCACGCAAGCGCTCCGGTTTCGCTGGACGTATCGCCCTCCTCGCCACGCATCGACAGCCACGAGCTGATGCGGGGCGGTCGCGAGATCCTGATCCGTCATGGCGAGGCCATCTACCGGCTGCGCGTCACCATGTCCGACAAGCTGATCCTGACGAAGTAGCTCCAAGTCTACGCCAGAGTCGGCCCAACGTGAGGAACACCCAGCGCCAAGTGCGCGAGCTGCGCCGCATGCTCAGCGTGCAGGAAGCGGCCGAGCTGCTGGGGGTTGTTCGGCGCACGATCCATCGCTGGCAGCGCGACGGCCGCATGCCATCGCGCGTCGCCATCGGTCGCCGGCTGCAGTACCGGCTCGACGACATACGCGCGATGGCCGGAACGTCCGAGAGCGGACTGGTGCAATGACCGCCGTGCTTCGCATCCTCGGCAGCGTCTGGCTCGCCCTCATTTTGATCGTGATGATGGTGGCGTTCGGCATCACCTGGGCATGGCGCGGGTGGAGCACCGCGAACGCCCTGCTCGATCCCAGAGGCGCCTCGTTCATCGGCGTGCTGTTCCTCTCCGCACCGGGCATCGCCCTCATGGCGCTGGCGCGGTGGATCGACCGGCGCCACTACGAGCGGCGGCGATAGCGGCCGATACCCGGCGACGGACATCCGGCGGGCGGAACGGCGCCGCCGGCGGCGATTGCCGCGCCGCACTTCTGCCGATAGTCACCGTAGGCGATGGATCCCAGCCTCCGGCGACAGGCCATCGTGATCGTGGCCACGCTCGCGACCGCCTATGTCGCGAGCCATTTCTTCCGCGCGGCCAACGTCACGATCGGCCTCGACCTGATGCGCGATCTGCACATCGGGCCGGAGGCGCTGGGCGCCCTGACAGGAGCGTTCTTCTTCGGCTTCTCGGCGATGCAGATCCCTTGCGGCTTCTTCTTCGACCGCTACGGACCGCGCCGCACGGTGTGCGGCATGCTCGCGATCGCGGTCGCCGGTGCCGCACTCTTCACCCTGGCGCCGGACTGGCCATTGCTGCTGACCGGCCGCGCGCTGATGGGCGCGGGCTTCGGCGTCATGCTGATCGGCACCATGGTGGTGATCACGCGCTGGTTCCCGCCCGACCGCTTCGCCACCCTCTCCGGCATCGTCCTGTCGGTCGGCCTGCTCGGCAACCTGATGGCCACCACGCCGCTCGCCTGGGGCACCGAGCAGATCGGCTGGCGCGGCGTGTTCGGCCTCATGGTGATCTTCACTGCGATCGCCGCGCTCGCGGTATGGCTGGTGGTGCGCGACGCGCCGCCCGGCCATCCGTTTCTCGAACGCAAGCCCGAGACCGCCGCCGAGATGGTGCGCGGCCTGGGCGAGGTGCTCGGCAACCCGCAGCTCAAGTTCATCCTGGCGCTGAACTTCTGCAACTACGCCTGCACGTTCACCGTGCAAGGCCTGTGGGGCGGGCCATTCCTGCGCGAAGTCCATGGGCTGACCCGCGTGGAGTCCGGCAACGTGCTGCTGGCCGCCGTCATCGCCTACCAAATCGGCATGCTGGTGTTCGGCCCGCTCGACCGCCTCTTCGACACGCGCAAGAAGATCGCCATCGCCGGTACGCTGATGATCGCAGCGATCTTGGCCACGCTCGCGTTGTGGGGCCGCGCACCCCTGTGGCTGGCGGTCGCGGCGATCGTCGGCATCGGCTTCCTCAGCGCGTCCAGCACGATGGTCATGACACACGGCCGCGGCATCTTCCCCGACCGGCTGATCGGCCGCGGCATGGCGACCATGAACACCAGCGTGATGCTTGGCGTGGCCTGCATGCAGACCCTGTCAGGCCTGATCCTCGGCGCCTTCGCGCCGCTCCCCGACGGCGCGCGGTCCGAAGAGGCCTATCGCACGCTATTCGGCTTCATGTGCTTGGTGTTGCTGGTGGCGCTCACGGTCTACAGCCGCTCCGCCGACATCCGCCCCAGCGACGAACTGCGCGCGCGACAACAGGCGGCCGCACGTTGAAATCTACTGCGGTGTGGCGAGAAGCTGGTGGGTAATTTGCGGACAAGCTACGTCCTTCGCGTTGCCGAACACCGGCGTTGGGATGGGGAAGACCCGCCCGAGCGAAATGCGTGGCTCCCGCAGCTTGCCCTGGATGGCCACGGTGCCATGCAAGTCCAGCAGATCGAAGCTCTTGGGGTCGGCATCGACCTCGGCGGCGACCGCCTGGCTCTGCAGTGAGACCTGGCCCTTCACGTAGAGCACCGACTTCTGGGTATCGAGCAGGGTGCGGTCGAATACGACGTTGCCGCGCTGGAAGTTGAGGCGGCTCACCGCGCACTTGATGGGAATGCGGTTGTCGCCGGTCACGTAGAGGATGAGGGCGTCGAAGATCTGCAGGCCGGCCAGGCTCACCATCAGGCTGCTGACCGAGCCGCCGCCTAGGGCGAAGGCCATGTAGCCGTCGGCGCTTCCCATCACCTGCGCCAGCGACTTGCCGTTGCCGGCCAGAACGACCCTCCCCTGGATCTTGCCCTGCGTGGCATCGAAATAGCGCGACTCGCGGAAGAAATTCTTGAGCTCGATGTCGGTGAGCACGAGATGGGTACGGACCCGGGGATTGTCGTTGCGCGCGTCGATGCCGAGTTCGCCTTCGATGCGTCCGCCGCCCAGCACCTGCAAAGTGAGCGGCTTCACGGTGGCGTTGCCGTTCTGGATCAGGACTCGAAAGGCAAGCGCCTGCACGGGCAGGTAGGGTGGCGCGATCACCCTCTTGGCGTCGAGAGTCACGTCCATGTTCATGGCGCGCAGCTTCTCGGTGCGCAGCGGCACGTTGGGGAAGAGATCGCCGCTCGCCTCGAGCTGCGCCTGGGTCTGCGCCTGCTTGGCCGATACATTGGTCTTGCGTTCGGGCGTCGCGCCCACCAGCGGCGCCAGGTCCTCGAAGACCAGCTTCTGCGAGACGAGCCTGGCGGTCAGGAATTCCGGCTTCTTCCGCTCGTCGATCATCACCTCGCCTGTCAGGTCGCTTTCGCCGACGCGCCACTTCGACTTCACAAACTTCCACACGCCGGGATCGCGCTCGAGCTTGCCGGCGATGCGGTAGGGCGGCGTCGGCGGCCCGGGAATGCCGAGGAGCGGGTAGATCTCGGAAAGGTTCGGTCCGGAAAGAGTGAGATCGACGTCGGCACCGGTCCACTTGAAAGGGTCCTGCACCGTGCCTTTGGCGACCAACTTGGTCCCGCCGAAGGTCACGTCGAGATCGAGCGGATAGGGCTGCTCGGTGTCACGCAACATGACGATCGAACCGCCGATGAACTTGAGAGCCAGCGGCTGGCCTTCGAGCTTGCCCTTGAGCTGCAGCTCGACCTGGCTCTGCTCGGCGGCCTTGCCCGCGGCGGTCGAGACGCTGCCGTCGAGTTCGAGCTTCCGGCGGGGATCGCGATAGGCCAGCTTGCCCTCGGTGACTTCGACGTGACCGATCACAGGAGCGCCGTAGCGGCTGTCGGGCTCGATCGCCTTCACCGCGCCGGTCACCACCGGCGTCTCCTCCATGCTCCAGTTGAGCTGCTCCTTGTCGCCGACCTCGATCTCAACCTCGGGCTTGCGCAACACCAGACGCGTCAGGACGACATCGCCCTTCAGCAACGGCCACAGGCGGATGTCGAAGTCGACCTGCTCGACCTTGAGCATGTGCGGGGCCTTTGCCCACGCGACGTTGGCGACAGCGACGCTCTCGAGCCGCACACCAGTCGTGGAGCCCCAGTCGAAATCGATCCTGCCGATGGTCGTCTTCCGCCCCGTGTAATCGCTGGCGCGGCCCTCGAGTTCACCGCGTAACCAGTCGGAATCGAGCACAGCCCAAAGCGCTCCCGCAGCCACGAATACCAGCAGGAGGAGACTTCCGGCCAACCACGCCGCGATCCTGGCAAGGCGCCTCATGGCGGGAGAAACGAAAGCCGCCCCCCTCGGTTGCGGGCTGAAATGTCAGGCGGGCGTGGCTTTGGGCATGCCGCGCTGCCGGCTGGTCCAGGCCCGCGAAAACTCGGCGCCGAGCAGGAAGATCTGTGCGGAATAGAAGATCCAAAGCAACATCACGATCAGCGCGCCGGCCGCGCCGAAGGAGGAGGCGACACCCGTCTCGCCGATATAGAGCGCGATCAGGTACTTGCCGCCCTGAAACAGGAGGGCGGCGAACAGAGCACCGGGCAGCACATCGCGCCATCCGAGATCGCGGTCCGGAAGGACGCGATAGAAGGCGGCGAAGATCCCGGCGATCAGCAGGCCCGAGATCACGAAATCCACCACCTGAAGCGCGAGGCCCGTCGCGGGTAGCCAGCTCTTGAGATACTCGCCGAAGGCCGTGACCGCGGCACTGAACGCTAGCGACACGACCAAGACGAAGCCCAGCGACACGACCAGACCGAGGCTTGCAATGCGGGCACGCACGAGGCGCGAGACCACCGAGCCGGACGGCTTCACCTTCCAGATGGCGTTGAGGGCGAGCTGCACCTCGCCGAACACGCCGCTGACGGCGAGGACAATGGCACCGAGGCCGAGGATCGTGGCCAAGGTGCCCGACAGGCTCTCGCTGGCACTGCGGATCATGGCCTCCAGAGCGACCGCCGTATCCCTGCCCATCAGGCCGCTCAACTGCCCGACCACCGCGCCCTGGGCGGCCTCCCGGCCGAACACCATGCCGGCGACGGCGATGACGACCAGCAACACCGGCGCCAGCGAGAATAGCGTGAAATAGGCGATCGACGCGCCACGGCTGAACGCGTCGTCCTCGATGTAGCCTTCTGCAGTCGACCGCAGGAGGCGCCAAAGGCTGTCGGAAGACATGGTGCCCGAATAACGGCCCGTCTGTCCGGAAGATGCATCCGAGGGCAGCGGCCGCTTCGATGGGAGCATATCGGGGCTTACTGCGTTTGATTGGCCGATGGCCTCTTCCCTCTTCCAGCCCGGCCGGACCGTCTGGCGCGTCGAGCCCTGCCGCCGCGCCACCGTGCTGATCGACGGCGCGGCCTTCTTTGCGGCCGTGCGCGAAGCCTTCCTTGCGGCCGAGCGCACGATCTTCGTGGTCGGCTGGGACATCGACAGCCGCACCGAGCTGGTCGGCGACACACCGCCCACCGACGGTCTGCCGACCGCCTTCGGACCCTTCCTGACGGAGCTCGCGAAGCGCAAGCCCGCCCTCCGGATCCACCTGCTTCTGTGGGACTATTCCCTGCTCTATGCCCACGAGCGCGAACCCCTGCCGAGGCTGGCGCTCGACTGGCAGATGCCGCCGCAGGTGACGTTCTGCCTCGACTCCACCGTGCCGTTCGGCTCATCGCAGCATCAGAAGCTGGTCATCATCGACGATGCGCTGGCTTTCTCGGGCGGGCTGGACCTCACGATCCGTCGCTGGGATACGGCGCGGCACGAGATCGACCAGCCCGAGCGCGTCGATCCTGCGGGCGAGCCTTACAAGCCCTTCCATGACATCCAGATGATGGTCGACGGCAAAGCCGCCGAGGCGCTGGCGTTGCTGGCCCGGCGGCGCTGGTGCCACGCCACGGAAGGCGAGCCCGCGATCGACCCGGTCGGCGATCCCTGGCCATCGAGCGTTGCGCCCGACTTCACCGACGTCGAGATCGGCATATCGCGCACCGAGCCGCGCTATCGAGGCGAACCGGAAGTGCGCGAGGTCGAGCAACTGTTCCTCGACTCGATCGACCGGGCGGAGCGATCGCTCTACATCGAGAACCAGTTCACCACGGCCCCGCGCATCGCCGACCGGCTCGCCCGCCAGCTTCGCCGTCATCCACGGCTCGAGGTCGTGATCGTGGTGCCACATGCGCACGAATCGCTGGTCGAACGCCGCACCATGCGGAACGGCCGCATCCGCTTCTGGCGCACGGTCCGCGAGGCCGGCGGCGGCCGCGTGCGGCTCCTCTCGCCGAGGGTCGAGAAGGACGGCCGGAACGTCGACACGATGATTCACTCAAAGGTCATGGTTGTCGACGACCGCTTCCTGCGTGTCGGATCGGCGAACATGAACAACCGCTCGATGGGTGCCGACAGCGAGTGCGACCTTTCGATAGAAGCCGCCGACGACGAAGAGCGAGCGACCATCATCCGCCTGCGCAACCGGCTGCTTGGCGAGCATTGCGGCGCGAGCGAAGACGAGGTCGCCGCCGTACTTTCGCGCAATCCATCCCTGGTCGGCCTGACCGACACGCTGTCGCGCAACGGTCACAGGCTGGTGCCGATCGACGACGGCAAGCCCGATCGCACCCTCGTGGCGCGCATCGCCGAGCGGATCGCCGATCCCTCACGACCGCTCAAACTGTCCCGAATTATCGGCCATTTTCTCCCCCAGCTGGTGGCGCACCGGCGGCAGCGCGCAAAGGGGGCCGCGCCCAGCGGCGGCACGTTGCTGGTCGTCGGTCTCGCCTTCGCATTGCTCGGCCTCACCCTGGCCTGGAACCTGACCGGCCTGTCGGAATATGCCGACCCCGCGCGCGTGCGCGATCTGCTGGCCGGACTGAAGGGCAGCAGTTGGTCTTTGCCGGCGGTGGTGGCCTGCTTCGTCGCGGGCGGCGCCGTCTCCTTTCCCGTCGTGATCCTGATCCTGGCGACCGCCGCGATGTTCGGTCCATGGCTCGGCCTTGCCTATTCGGCCCTTGGCGTCGCCGCCAGCGCCGCGGTGATGTACGGCACCGGCGCCCGCTTCGGGCGTCAGCTCCTGTCGCGTATCGGCGGCACCCGCTGGGGCAGGCTGCGCGACCACCTGCAGCGCCGCGGCCTGCTGGCCGTCGTGGCATTGAGGGTGATTCCCGTGGCTCCCTTCACCGTCGTCAACATCGCTGTCGGCGCCAGCGGGATCGGCTTTGTCGATTTCGCCCTCGGGACACTGATCGGCATGGGACCGGGCCTGGCCGCGCTCTGCTTCATGGGCGGCCGCGTTGCCAGCCTGATCGACAATCCCACCGCCGGGCAGGCGATCGTGCTGGCGCTCGCCGCAGCCGCGTGGATCGGCATTTCGTTCGCCGCGCAGGCCGTGGTGACCCGCCTGGCGGGGAAGCCCACGTGAACGGGCTGCGGCTCATGACATGGAACATCCATGGGGCACTGGGGCGCAATCCGCGCTTCGACCTGCCGACGGTCGTCGAGTTCGTGCGCCAGCACGCGCCGGACATCGTGGCGCTGCAGGAGATCGATTCGCGCCGGGTGCGCGAGGCCTTCGAGGTGTTGCGTCACTCGCTCGGCCTGCACGGCGCCGACGCGCACGCCATCTCGACCGCCGATGGTCACTACGGCCAGGCCCTTCTCAGCCGCTGGCCGCTGACGAGGAGCTCGGTGCACGACCTGTCCTTTCCCGAACGCGAGCCGCGGCGCGCCATCTGCAGCGACATCGCCACACCGTTCGGTCCCTTACGGGTGATCGCGACCCATCTCGGCCTCAGCCTGCGGGAGCGTCGCAACCAGGCGCGCCTGCTGCTGCGTCTTCTGGGCAGCGTCGACACGGCCACGGTCGCCATGGGTGATTTCAACGACTGGTTCTGGGCCGGTTCGGTGCGCCGCACGCTCGAACGGGCCCTGCGCGGCTGCACGCACCATCGCACCTTCCCGGCACGCCTGCCGCTGTTCCAGCTCGACCGCGTCTACGTCTCGCCGCCGGCGCGTCTGCTCGCCAGCAAGGTCGACCGCCGCGCCCGCGAGCTTTCTGACCATCTGCCGGTGATCGCCGACATCGCGATGTAGCAACTTCACGGGCCGGCCCCGCGTTGCGACGGCATGGAGGCCCCGGTCCCTGGGCCATCCATTCTCCTCCCAAGCCTCGGGCCCGCATTTTCGAAGCGGGCCTTTTTTCATCGATCAGGGCCGCAACGAGCCGCTGCCCTGCCCGTTTCTGCGGCACGTCTTAGCCCAATCATTCTGCAGGGAGTAAGCTCATGTTGAAACGCATCGTACTCGCGGCCCTCATCACCTCGGGCGCCGCCGCTGCCTATGCCCAGACCAATCCCGCGCCGCAGCAGGCGGCCACCCCGCCGGCCGCGACGGCGCCCGCGACCAAGTCGACGCCGGCGCCCGCGGCGAGCGCCGACACGCGCAAGCTGATCGGCCGCAACATCCAGAATGCCCAGAACGAGACGATCGGCGAGATCAAATCCGTCTTCATCGGCAAGGACGGCAAGGTCGACAGCGTCATGGTCGGCGTCGGCGGCTTCCTGGGCGTCGGCGAGCGCGAGGTTCGCCTCGCCTGGAACGAACTCAACATCTCCGAGAACGGCGAGAAGGTCACGGTCAACATGACCAAGGACCAGCTCAAGGCGAAGCCCGAATACAAGTACGGCGATCCCTCCTGGCGCGGCCAGGTCTTCAACGATGCCGGCGTCTGGAAGACGACCGATTCCCGCCCGGCGACCGACACCACCCGTCCGGCACCGAACCAGCAGACCGCGGCCAACACCGCGCCGGACACCCGCCCCGGCGGCGATTTCAACGCCGAAGGCAATGTCTCCGGCAGCGCGGTGATCGGCGCGACCGTCAAGAACGAGGCCCGGGAGACGGTCGGGAAGATCGAGGAGGTCTTCGTCGGCCCGGACGGTGCCATCAAGACGGTGGTCGTCTCGGTGGGCGGCTTCCTCGGCATGGGCGCCAAGAACGTCGCGGTGAAGTGGAGCGATCTCAAGATCGAACGCGACGGCCGGGACCTTCTGGTGAAGACCAACTGGACCAAGGAC
>CAYRBQ010000066.1:0-11903 GCA_964422305.1 uncultured Reyranella sp.
GTCTGGCGTCCTGAACTGAGTGCCGCTCGGCAGTCGCCTAGCTTCCTCGGGGCTGTTGACGGTGGGCAGGCTGGCGGGCGCCGGCATGTTCGTCGGGGCGTTCGGGTTGGGATGCGGGGCGTAGCCGTTCGGCTGTGCCTGTGGCGCCGTCGCCGGGTTGTCCTTGAGCCATTCTTGATACGTCGGGACGTTGCCGATGCCGTAGAAATCGCCCGGCAGCCCGTCGATACCCGGCAACTTACGGAGGCGGCCGGCCTCGCTGTCGTGCTGCTGAATGACGTTTCGCGACATGCGTTCGCCAATATCGAGGATCCGGCGCAATGCCTGCTCGGAAAACGTGATCTGCCCGCCGCGCGCCTTCTCGATAAAGTCGCGGTCCGCGTTTGACGGGTTGGCGCCCAAGGTCTTGATGGCGGACAGCACGCGCTCGGCAAGAACGGTCTGCAGTGCCTGGGTATTGGTCGCCGTGGTGGCGTCGATTCCGAAGAACTCGCCAATACGGCCGAGCGACGTGGCGACATTTGCGCCCGGTCCCGTGAAGGCGCCCGCGTCGAGAAGCTGTCGAGCCTGATGGGTTTTCAGGATTTCGTCATGGGCGGCCTGGGCGCGGGGGCGCATGTTCTTCTCAAACTCGTTCACGCGGTCCCCGATGACCCTCACCTGAACATCTTTCCGTAGATCGGCCTCGCGCTTCATCGCGTCGCGGTCTGCCGTCGCAGCATCGCGGCGCTCCTCGCGCGCGTTCTGGTTCTGCAGACGCCAATTCTCGAAAGACTGCTGGCGGCGGAGCTGCCATTCCTGCGTCAGCTCGCCACGCATGGCGGTGTTGGCCTGAGCCGATGTCATCTGCCCCGCGCCGACAAGTTGTCCGTACCTCGTCAACATCTCACGCGAAGGCTGGGGCATCGGCACATCTGGCGGGCCTGTCATTGCCGGCCCGGCCGCTTGCGGAGGGAGGGGGCGAGGCGGGGCGCCATCGCCCGTGACGTACTGTGGGGTGCTGTCGCCCTGCACGATCTGCGGGCCGCCCTGGGGTCCGCCCGGCGCGGGTCCACCGAATCGCTGCTGTGCGAGCTGCACGAATTGCCCGGCCGTCGTCCGCATGTCCGGGTTCTGCTGCAGCCACGTTGGGGGGACCAACAGCGACAGCGGCGTGTCCTGCGGTGCCTGCAGGATGGTTTGCGCGCCTGATGCGCCCGCGCGATGCGCCAAGTAGAGGTTAGCGGGCGTCGGCGCTATTCCGGCCTGCTGAAGCCGCTGGGCGTTGAGTTGCCGGAAGATCGGCTCTGCCGCTCGCTGCTGATCCTGCGTCCATTGCCGGAAGTCGGGCGGCAAATTGAGGTCTGGCCGTGCGCGCCTCACATCTTCGGCCGCCTGGGCGAGAAACTGAAACTCACCATGTGCGCCCGACTGCGGATTGACAGCGTTCGGATCGTTGCCGCTCTCGTATCCGCCAAGCGTCGCTTGGTAGCCACCGGGGCTGGCGGAAGCACCGAAGGCCGGGCGGCCCGTGACGTCGGTGGCGCGGCCCGCTCCGGTGTTGGGAGTCGGCCCCTGCCAGGAAGCCACGAACGTTTCGGCGTCTCGCTTTGCCGCGTCGCCCGCGATTTTCTGCGACAGCGCCGCCGTCAGGATCGGCCGGGCGGTTTCTGGCTTCAGGCCGGCGATGGTCCGCGCCAGCGACTCGTGCGGCGTGCCCGCTAGCTGCTCGCCCAGAGCGGAGATTTCTTTCTGGTCTGCCGCGCGCTCATCTGCATCGGCCTGTGAGGCTGTCCAGCCACCAATCAGGGCGTTGGCGAGGCGCGCGGCGCCCTGCAGCGGGTGCAGTACGGGGGAGGAGTCGGTGCCCGCCTGCATCATCGCGTATGCGTTGCGGCGGCGGTAATCGAAGGGGCTGCGCGGGCGGCCTACGCCGGCAATGGCTGCAGCTAGGCGGTCATCCGTCAGGACGGTCATGGCCTTACCTCGGGCTGTGCTTTCGGGCTCGAGCGAGCGCGGACAGCGTTGGCGGCGTGAGAGAAGCCGGCAGATTTAAGTGGTGGGGTGGTTGTCTTGGCTGCGGGTCCGAAGGTCACGCGGCAGCTCAGAGAGCGACGCTTCGCCTTTGAAAACCTCTTGCCCACTTACGGGTCGTTGGCGGCTGCGTTCCCTCGATCGGGTGGACGCGTCGGCATATCGACCTTGAGGCGCGACGGGTGAAGTATAGCGCGGCGGCGAGATGTCCGCCATGTTGAATTGCTCGTGCTCTATCGCTGGCCTTCCATGCGCTGCAGCAGGTCCACAATCAGCGGCATCAACCATGCGGGCTCTGGCAGACGGCCCAGGGCGGTGGCCTCGGTGTCGAAGCCGAACCTGTAGGCCAGCGACCGATGCGAGCCGGGATAGGCATGGCCGCGCCGGGCATCGGCCATCCCCTCGCGCATTGCCGACTCGTCCCATGCCGTGAAGTCGTCAACGCTCCGCAAGTCCAGGCGATCAATGGACGCTGCGTCTATAGGGGGTAGGTCATGCACGCGCGGACGCCCCGGCCGGCAGCCAACTCGCAAACATCACGCTGTCCGGCGCCACGATCTGGTTGGGATGCGCCTTCCGCCAGCGAGCGAGCGCGGCAGCCTCCGATTCGTCGGCGTCCTGCCACACAACGCGAAGCCGTCCGCCGTTGCTTCGTGTCAGCTCGTCCACCCGAGCCTTAAGCGTCTTGATGGTCATGCCACACCTTCCGGTTTGAAGAAATCGATCAGGATTACCCGCAGATCCGCAGGCTCGGCGCCGGGATTGTCGCGCCGCCAACGGGCCTCCGCAGCGGCGTCGTCCTCGTCGTAGTATCGACGCATGACGGTCACGCCGCCGCTCGGCCGCATCCGCTCCTGCAATCGCAGCACTCGTTTGGCCAAGCTCATGACTTGCCTCCATAGGTCGCCAGCCATTCTTCGGTCGTGGTGCACGTCGGGGGCACGACGATGACCGGGCGGCCGGCTGTCTGGACTCGCCACATGAGAGATGCTTCCGACTCCCCCGTCTGTGGGAAAATCACCATCGGCTGCAAAGAGGTTGGCCCCATGCGCTCGACCCGCTGCCGCAAGTTTCTGGTGCTCACTCTGGGCCTCCTTTCCCTATGGATGCGATCCATTCATCGGTGGAGTTGGCCTTTACAGGAAGCACGGCGGCAGGGGCGTAACCGTGTCGCCGGATGAACGCCTGCGCCAGAGCGTTGATCTCAGCAGGGCTTTCCCCGCCGGTCACCCTCACCACAAAGGGGCGGGCAGGCGGCGAAAGGGAAAGAGCTAGTCTTTTGAGTCGGCCGTGCAGACGTGAAGTCATTTGCGTTGCTCCAAAGCAGCGATGCGTTGTTCAAGGTCATGGGTCTCGACGGCCCGGCGCTTCATCTCCAGCACGCCCGCGAGGGTCTGCGCTTCGTCGGGCGTGATTTCGCCGCTGGCCGCTGCGGTCACAACCGCGCCAATAGCTGCGGACACGTCGGCCGCCGTCTCGATCGCCGGCAGGCTGATGGACACGGGGCGCCCCTTCCGGGCCGGCCACACGCGAGCAAGGATGATGTCGGCCGCGCGGAGGTCGCCGCCCTTGGCGGCCTCAACCGTCCTTCGCAGCACGCCCTCAGCATCCGCCGAGGCAATCTTGTCCAGCAGCACCGTGGCTCGGTTGCGACTGCCTTCCGGCCGACCAGGACCACCCGGGTTGCCGGGCGCAAAGGGCCGCCCGCGCGTTTTCTTTGCGATTTTGGACCCGTTAGCTGTGGTCACTCATTCCTCCGTCGTCTGTGATGGTCAGGCGAGCTGTCGCTTGGTCGTAGATGCCCTTCACGGCGCTCGAGGTGCCCAGCCCGCAGTAGTCGTCCCGACTGAGGCGGCTCCGCCGCATGAGTGTTAGCAGGCTGGCGCCCGTCCTCGCGTGGGCGCTGGCGCTTGGGCGCCTTGCGGGCCCCGCGCCGCTCCCCCGCTTCCCGAACGTGTGTGTCGGTCATGAGTCTCTGACCTCCCATGGTAAATCTATCTGTGTGCCCGCAGCGGGGACCGTCGATCGGCGATTTCGGCCGAAAGTGTCCCCGGAGCGATGACAGTTAGGTGGGGTTTTGGGGTGACTGTCCCCGGAGCGGGCACAGTTTGTCCCCTCAGCGGGACCGTCGAATGATTTTGAGAGCGTGCAGCGCGGCTCAGTTCCCGGTCCCGTTGCTGATCCGGTGTTGGCTGCCAACGCATAAAATCACGCGAGCCGGCGCCCTTGGCCTCACCAATCGGGAACTCGGTGAGGATCCAGCTCGTCGCGTTGCCGCGGCGTGCCTCGAACTTCAGGCTAAAGGCACCGACGACGTTGGGCCGTAGGAAGCCTCGTTCCTGCAGCTCACCAAAAGCGGCCGCCGCTTGGTTCTTTCCCACGCCCAGCCGCCGAGCGGCCTCCCTGACGCTCAGGAACAGGTTTCCGTTGTTGTTGCCCGTGTAGAGCGCCTTCAACTCGAGCAGGAGCGCCCTGGCCGCCACGGAAAGCCATCGGAAGGCCAGCGACTCCAGCTCCCAGCGGTAGAAGCGCGCGTGATGCGCGCCTCCTTCGCTGCGGCCGGTCGCGTTGACCCGGCGGCCGGGCTTAGGCGGCCTTTGCGGCATCGTGTCCGGCCTCCCCTTGCTCAACACGGCTGACGTGGGTTCGCAGGACGTAGCGCGCATGGTGGCCCGCGTACGGACCGTCGTGCGCCTCGGTGATGGTCTCGATGTTCAAGCCGAACTTGGTCCTAAGCTTGAACACGTAGTGGCTGGTGCGTGGGGCCGGGTTCTCCAGCGAGGTGCAGCCGGCCGCACCGGCCTCGAGCAATCGATCGAGCATCCAGGCATCGCGGCCGACTGGGGCGATATGCCGGCCGTCGCCTTCGTGAACGAAGTAGCGTCTCGTCAGCTTCATCGACCCACCTCTTGGCCCACGAGGAAGCCAGCGGCCTCGGCAACCATGAGAGCGGTCGACGGGGACATGCCTAGGCGACGAGCCAACCGCCGCGCCGGTAGCGGCAGCGCACGAATGCGAGAGCGCTCCGCCGCAGCAAAAAGTGGAAGAGTGGCAGCCGTCTTGAGGTTCTGGGGTTTGGCGAGTATGGTCTCATTCATCGTTCAATTCCTGGCAGGGGTTGGGCGAACAGCTTCGGCGCCGGCGCGACTAGACCTCGCGTCGGCGTTTTTGCTTTCAGGCAGCTTGTCTCTCGGAGGTGTGGCGACGGGGCGAGCTCGTCCTGCTCGCCACCCAAGCCAGCAAATCAGACGGCTTGTAGAGCGGTCGCCTGCCGAATGACTGGAAGGTCGGGCCCCCGCCGACGGTGGCGTACTTGTTCAGTGTTGCGTAGGCGACCTGATAGCCGCGCTCGGTCAAGAATGCCGCTGCCTCAGCACGGCTCAGGCGGCGTTCGATTTCGTGATCCATCGGAAGTCTCGCGGAAGAGCCGGACAGCGCCGGCACGCGAGAGCAAAATGCGAGAAGCCGGCCTTGCTGGCGCGGGGGTCGAATGAAACTTGTTCAGCCCCCGCCTGTGCGAGCAACGCGGATCTTGTGAAACTTCATGTGCTGGCGAACCTCTCTACGACGAACCGCCAGCTCTTTTTCTCGCTCCTCCGCGAGCTCGGCCCCAATCTTGGCGCCCGCCTCCGCAATGTACTTCCGATGGTTAATCTCGCGCCCTCTTTTAAGACCGTCCCGGACGCTCTTCTCGTCAGAGAGACCATATTTTGCAGCGACTTGAGCGACCGTAAGCCCCTCTGCATCGGCCAGTTCGGCACGTTCGGCCCAAACTTTAATCCGACCGGGATTGCCCTGCTTTTCGACAAGTCCAAAGGCGTGATCAAGCGACGCCGATCTACCTTCCAAGTAGTCTGCAATACATGTGGTGGCCCACTGCAGGCGCCGTTTTTCGGCTGAAAGTACTGAGTGACGCGCCTGATACCGCAAGAAGCGGCCGACCGCTTCCAAGTCCTTCCGGGCGGTCGCAGTGTCGGCGCGCTTGGTAGGTTTTTTTTTGGCCATAGCACCTCCGCACGGTGCATCCGCAGGATGGTCGGCGCGGCAGTCCGGTGCGGTCCGGATGTTCGGCGGCCAAGCCTAGCCGCGCCGATGGTAAACTTAGGCAGTACGCTTTGAAGCAAGTTTCACGACCTTGGCGGCCCTCTCACCAGCCATAGCTCGAGCAATTGCTCCCGCTACGCGATCAGCTGCGGCTCTAAGCGTATCGTCGACCACGTGGACGTACTTGCTGGTCACTGTCCCGCGCGAGTGCCCAATGAGTGCCGCGATGGTCGGCTCCGAGCAGCCGAGGGTGTTGGCCGTCGTGGCGAAGGAATGCCTGAGAGTGTGCAGCGTGACGTCCCGCAGCTTTGCGCGCTTCGCTATGCGCTCCCACGCCTTTGGAAGGCCCTGGTAGGCGCCGCCTGCATCCGACTCGAACACGTACTCGGCATCGTCGTCTGCTTCCGCAATCAGTTCGCCCAGCAAAGCGGCGGCGGGTTTCCCGAGGGGACGGAGGCTGTAGCCCTCCTTGGTATCGCTCAGACGCAGATGCCGCTCCTCGAGGTCGACCTCGCGCGGACGCAAGCCGGTCACCTCGCCTCGCCGGCAGCCGGTGAGCGCCAGCACACGGACGGCGTTCACGGCCTTGCGGTTCTCGCCCTCGTTCTCGGCCGCAACCAAGGCCGCCCCCAGCAACCCATACTCGGCAAAGCTCAGGAACCGAGTCTTTTCGGCGTCGGCGGGCCGTTCGATCCCATGGACCGGGTTATCCTTCCGGAAACCCTGTTGGATCGCATAGGTGAAGATCCCGCCCAGCAGGCCAACCGTCCGTGCGGCGGTGCCCCTGCCCCCGGTGACCCGCGCCTTGCCACGCAGCTTGGTCTTCACGGTCGCCTTGGTCTTCCCGGTCTGTACGCCGGTCAGGAAGCGGCGGATATCGGTCGCCTGGACGTCGGCCACGGCCATAGTGCCCAGCAGCGGCTTGATGTGGCGCTCGATGCGGCCCCGATCGGTAGCCAGCGTGGAAGGGCTCTTGGGTCGCTTGCGCTTGCCCAAAACGAGCCCCTTGTCCGCAGCCTTCAGGTAGTCGTCGCATAGGGCGGCCACGGAAACGGCCCCGCGTAGGGCGCCACGGGCTGCAGAGGGGTCTGCCCCACCAGCTACCTCGCCAAGGCGCTGGCGGGCTTGCTGGCGGGCTTCGTCGGGCGTCAGCACCCCGACCTTGCCCAAGGCCAGCTTTCGCGTCCTGCCGGCTTGATTTCGGTACTGCACAAGCCACGTCTTGGCGCCCGACGGCTTCACGCGCAGCCCGAACCCCTTCAGGTCGCTATCGCGATAAAGAGTGTCCCGCGTTACGGGCTTCAACGCATCGACGAACCGCTTCGTCAGCTTGGGCATACGGCCTCCGCATGGCCGTCCCTAGGTGCTCCTTGGCCGGGGACACACTGGGGACACAGTTGGGAGGAAACGCCGGTAAATCCGAGCAATTTCCGCCCCACTCCTAAAATGCCTTTTCTGCTGGACTATTCAAGCCTGTCAATGACGGGAAAGATGGAGTAAATCCGGGAAAGTGTTTAACCTCTGCCCTCCGAAGGCAGAGGTCGTGAGTTCGAATCTCGCCGGGTCCGCCAATTATTTCATTGGGTTAAGCATCGAAACTCGCCAACAGTGTGTCGTTGGGGCGCACGGGCAAAACGCCTACGCAACCTTCAGACATGCCTCAATTCTGGTGCTCAGACGCCATGCTGGAACTCCGCCATTCGACAACTGCTTCGCCAGCCGACTATAGCGAGCGCTGACATGCATGAAGTTCCAGGAGAAGCCTTCGGATCACATATCGAAGGCGAGTTTACCGCGGAGCTGGCGCGCATTCACGGTGAATGCACGCGTATAGACTCCGATGCCGCAGCCAAGGGCATGTTCCGGAGCGGTCGACGTCTCCTGCTTGTCAGCGACGCCTACGTTCAGGGCGTTCAGCGCCATCGTCGAACCGTCTTCGATCTGTGGGCAAGCTACATCAAGCCCCACCTCAATGCCGGCAACGCTGCCGAATGCAGTGCGGTCTTGCTTTCTGCCTTCGATAAGTCCCTTCAGGCAGCCACCGTTGACCACAATGCGCGCCTTACCAAGGACTCGTCAGCGCTGCAGCAGAATCCCCTCCCTATTCTGCAGGCATTCCTCGACAAGACTAACCTTGAGCGACGAGCGCTGGAGACTCAGGCTCAGCTTCACTCTGCTTTGCCGGTGCCGTCTCCCCTGCCTCAGCAAGTCGTAGTTAACGCTACAGGCCGCAACAACAACATAAGTGTGGGCTCGGGCAGCGCCCACCAGGCAGTCCAAACGGGCACCGATCTAGGTTCGCTGGCTCTCGCCCTCGCCCAATTGCTAGCGGAACTTCACGCGCAGCACGCGGACGCAGACCTAATAGCAGTCGTCGCCGACGCCAAGACCGAAGCCGAAGCATCAAAGCCTAACAAGTTGAAGCTAGCGTCGCTGCTCAACGGCGCGGCTACTGGCGTTCAAGTTCTAGGGTCTGCTCCTACTGCATGGGAGTTGGTCAAGGCAGCCGGTAAGGCCGTCGGTCTCCTGTAAGCATCTTCGCGAGGCGCGACGCCGAACTTGCCGGCACACATTGACTCGATCTGACGAACGCCTACATCTCCGACATGGCTCTCAGCTGCGAAGGCCGTCGACGACCCATTGGGCACATCATGCTCGTGTCTTTGCCTAGGTCGCCCACCCCGGCAGCCACTACCACGGTGGCGTTTCTCAAGAGCTGAATGCCATCTGTCAGCAGGCGCAAGCTCGTCTAGCCGCTCCGATTGTGATTGTACTGCGCTACGTCTACGCTCGCACGGGCTGCAATGGGGGAGAGCTTGAGCGACGAAATGAAAGCCGACGAGAGCCGTGCTCAGTTGCTTTTGGTGCTCCTCAAGGAGCAAGGCGACGAACTTCGCTATCGTAGTCAACCGGAACTCCTTTATACGGCCGCGGCCGTTGGCAGCTTCGGAGCAGTGACTTGGGGCGTTGCCGCACTGCCAGTCACAAATTTTCCTGACAGGTTCATAACCCACCCTGCGGCAATAGCAGCGATGGGCGTCTTATTGGTTGCTAGCGTCCTGATTGCGAAAGCGTGCCGCGACCACATTAAGCATGCCTACGCCAAAGAAGCGCGGGCTGATATCTGTAGGCAGATCGCTTCCTTGCCAAATTGCGGTGGCATCATTCCTGATGCGCTAATGGTAAAGGAACTGGGACCTGGATATCGAGGCTCCGTGCTTCTCGTCGGGGCCGCAGCCACTTCGTCAATTGTGTTCTGTATTGGCACCCTTGCATCCAATTGGTGTTACATCGCCGCCTCCGCAGGTGGCTGTCTATTTGTGTTTACGGTCACCTACTTTCTAGCCAAGACTGTCAAACCACCCAGCCGACCCGTGCTGAAAGAACTCGTCTAATCATTCTGCGGGCCGCCGATCTGCCAATTGATCAGCCGATCTCCCCCCAACCCATGATGGAAGACAAGCGTCCCCCGCCGGTCGGCCGTCGCAGTCTGCACACGCTGATGCGGCGCAAGTCGGCCATCGCCTTCCTGATGACCTTGCCGCTGATCGCGCTGATCGTCGTGCTTGTGGCCTATCCCGCGGGCTTCGCGGTCTATCTCTCGATGCTCGACCGGACGACGACGCGGTTCATCGGGCTCGACAACTTCGCGCGCCTCGCCGGCAGCGAGCGGTACTGGGCGATCGTCATCCAGACCTGCCTCTATGCGCTCATCGCCGTGAGCCTGAGCGCGATCCTCGGTTTCATCGCCGCCCATCTCGTCAACAACATCCCGGCGCGACGCCAGCGCACGTGGCGCGGCCTGCTGCTGTTGCCGTGGGTGATCCCGCTCGCCATGAGCGTGCCGACCTGGCGGCTGCTGTTCGATCCCTCGTTCAGCCCGATCAACTGGGTCCTCGTCGAGATCGGCATCGGCCGCATCAACTGGTTCGTCGACGCCGGCTGGGCGCGTTTCGCCGTGATCCTGGTGACGGTGTGGTCGTCGGCGCCGTTCTTCCTCGTGATGTATCTCGCGGCGCTGAAGTCCGTGCCGGAGGAGCTCTACGAGGCCGCCTCGATCGACGGCGCCACCTGGTGGCAGCGCACGCGCTACATCACGCTGCCGATGATGCGCAACGTCATCGCCGTCACCGCGCTCTACTCGCTGATCGTCATCTTCACCGGCTTCACGATCGTGAACGTGCTGACCTACGGCGGCCCGCTCGGGGCGACCCAGGTGCTAGGCACGGCAGCGTTCGGCATCGGCATCCTGGGCGGCAACCTGCCGCTCGGCGCCGCCGTGGCGCTCAGCATGGTGCCGATCCTGGCGGTGGCCGCAATCTCCCTGCTGCGGGGCATCACGCGGCGGGGAAACGAAGCCTGATGCCTATGCCACCCGCCCGTCACTGATCGAGCTGGAGCTTGTTGTCCCTGATGATCTGCGCCCAGCGCGCGGTCTCCTGGGCGATGCGCTCCTGGAACTGCGCCATGGTGTTGGGAAGGTAGATAAGCCCGTTGTCCGTCAGCATCTTCTTCACTTCGGGCGTGCCGGCGGCGGCGGTGTATTCCCTGTAGAGCCGGTCGACGATCGGCTGCGGCGTACCGGCGGGCGCGATCACGGCGTACCAGGTCACCACCTCGTCGTCGCCGAGTGACAGCTCCTTCATCGTCGGCACGTCGGGAAGCTGCGGCACGCGCTGCAGGGTCGTCACCGCGAGCGCGCGCAGCTTGCCTGCCTGGAGGTGCGGCAGGGCGAGCGGCAGCGTGTCGAACATCGCGTGGATGTCGCCCGCGAACATCGCCGGCAGCGACTCGTTGGTGCCCTTGAAGGGCACGTGCAGGAGGTCGATGGCGGTCCGCTTCTTCAGGAGCTCGAAGGTGAGGTGCGCCGGACTGCCCGGCCCGACCGAGGCGTAGTTGAGGACGCCGGGCTTGGCCTTCGCCGCGTCGATCAGGTCCTTCACCGTCTTGATGGGCGAGTCGCCCGCGACCACCAGCACCAGCGGCGAGGCCGCGAACATGGTGATCGCGATCAGGTCGTCCTTAACGCTGTAGGGCATCTGCTTGTAGAGCGACGGGAAGATCGTCAGCGGCCCGAGATTGCCCATGCCGATCGTGTAGCCGTCGGGCCTGGCCTTGGCGATCTCGGTCACGCCGATGCGACCGGCGGCGCCGGCTTTGAAGTCGGTGATGATCGTCCTGCCCAGCGCCTGGGAAACCTTGTCGTTGAACGAGCGCGCGATGATGTCGTTCAGGCCACCCGCCGGCCATGGCACGAGGAAGCGGACCGGACGGTTCGGCCAGTCGGAAGCAGTCTGGGCGAAGCCCGAAGAAGCGACGGAAACAGGGGCTGCGGAGAGCAGCGAGGTGAACAGTCGGCGGGTCAACTTCATGCGCAATCCCCAAGCAATTGTCGGGCCGGACGCTAGCATGGGGCAGGCTGGATGGGGCATCCTCGGGTCATGAAACGCACCATCCCGACCGCCTTCATTCTCCTTCTCGCTCTGGCCGGCTGCCAGTCCGCCGCCGAGCTCGACTCGAAGCCGCCGACCTGGACCTCCGTCTACCAGGCGCATTGGCAGACAGTGGCCAACTGCATCGTGGCGCGCTCGCAGCGGCCGCTGGTCACCGTGACGCCGACCTTCTCGTCCAACCATGCCAATATCGTGGTGAAGAACGCGGCCGGTGCCGTGCTGGGCACGTTCGACGTCCGCGAGTATCGCGGCCGCAACGCCACCGAGGTCGCCTATCGCAGCATCTACGGCGGACCGACCAGCGATGCCGGCGGCGACGCCCGCGACATCGCGGACCGCTGCGCCCGACCCTAGGGCGCCGGCCGGATGTCGGCCGGCAGGCGCTGCAGGAAG
>CAYRBQ010000067.1:0-11850 GCA_964422305.1 uncultured Reyranella sp.
GGCTGGCCGGCGAGCTTGGCGTAGGCGCCCTGGGCGATCTCGTGGGCCATCTGCTCGAGGCCGGCCATCACCTCGTCACGCTGCCTGGCGATGCGCTTCTCGGCGTCGGCGATCTGGGCCGCGAGGCGGTCCTGAAGCTGGCCGAGCTGCTGGGAAGCGACGCCGGCGTCGGCCTCGCCCTGCTGGCGCGTGACGCCGCGGGCGGCCTCTCGCGAGTCCGCCAGGCTCTTCTCGTACGCCGCGACCAGCGCCCGGGTCTCCTCGTTGGCCTTCTCGGCCGCGTCGAGGTCGCCCTGGATCTTTGCCTGGCGCTTGGCCAGCGTGTCGGCGATCGCCGGCACCGCCATCCGCGACATGATGAGGTACAGCGCCAAGAACGCGATCGCGAGCCAGACGAGCTGCGGCGTAAAGCTGTGGAAGTCGAGCTGCGGCATGCCGGCGGGCTTGGCCGCGGCGGTGCCGGTCACGGCGAGCAGGATGGCGCCCGCCGCGACTGCGCTATGGACTGCTGTACGCATGATCCCTGGTCCCAAGCCTTCTGGCTTAGAACACGAACAGGATCATGAAGGCGATGACCAGCGCGAACAGCGCGACGGCCTCGGTGAGGGCGAAGCCCAGGAGCACGTTGCCGAACACGCGGGGAGCGGCTTCCGGATTGCGCAGAGCGCCCGAGACGAAGCTGCCGAAGATGTTGCCGATGCCGACGCCGACGCCGGCGAGGGCGATGGTGGCGAGGCCGGCACCGATGAGCTTGGCTGCAGAGGCGTCCATGATGATTGTCCTTTCGTTGATGTAGTCGGTTAGTGGTGAAGGTGGATGGCGTCGTTCAGATAGAGGCAGGTCAGGATCGCGAACACGTAGGCCTGAAGGAATGCGATCAGAAACTCGAGGCCCGTGAACACGACGATGAAGGCGAGCGGCGCCCAGCCGCCGATGATGCCGAGCATCACGACGAAGCCGCCGAACACCTTGAGCATGGTGTGGCCGGCCAGCATGTTGGCGAACAGTCGGATCGACAGGCTGAACGGGCGGATGAAGTAGGAGATGATCTCGATCGGCACCAGCAGGATCAGCAGCGCCCAGGGAACGCCCTTCGGCACGAAGAGCGAGAAGAAGTGCGTTCCATGGCGGGCGAAGCCGATGATGGTGACGCCCACGAACACGAACAGGGCCATCGCGAAAGTGACGACGATGTGGCTGGTCGGCGTGAACGAGTAGGGCACCATGCCCAGCAGGTTGCAGAACAGGATGAAGATGAAGAGCGTCAGGATGAACGGGAAGTACTTCTTGCCGTGGTCTCCGACATTGTCGCGGACCATGCCGGCGATGAACTCGTAGCCCAGTTCGGCCACCGATTGCAGGCGGCCCGGCACCAGCGCCCGCTGGCGCATGCCGACCACGAAAACGCCGGTCGCCAGGATCACGGCGATGATCATCCACAGCGACGAATTGGTGAAGGAGACGTCGAGGCCGGCGAAATGGAAGTGCAGCAGTCGCTTGATCTCGAACTGCTCCATCGGGCTATGCATTTAGGCCTTCCCCACTCTTACGACGCCCACAACCGCTCTCAGGGAAGGCGCGGACCCTCGTCCCCGCCCTTGTCCGCTTCCGCCGAGTAGACCCGGATGGCGCGCCACGCATTGTTGGCGCCTGCGGCAAACCCCAGAACCAGACCGGCCACCAAGGAGTAAGGCGCCCAACCCAGCCAGCGATCGAGCCAGTAGCCGAGAAACCCCCCGACCAAAAGGCCCGCGATCATATCCACCAAGACGCGATAGGCAACGCCCGTCTGCCGGTGCGACATTCCGGCCATTCCGCTGCTCTGCCGAGGTTTTTCGACGGTTCCGCGCGCTGCCCGGAGGCGGGCGTCGAGCTCGTCGATCCTGCGGCGATCGGCTTCCGGGTCCGGTGCTGCCATCGCTTCCACCCTCGGACGACGTCGTTAGAAGAACCAACCCCGCCACCCGCTGGCGGGGCGATGTCTAGGGGGCGTACCGGGGCCTGTCAAGGAACCGATTTCCCTTGTTCCACAATCGGTTAGGGGTGCTTCGAAGCCCCCAGAACCGTGAACCTCGCATCGCCGTCGCGCTCGACCTGCGGGACCAGGTCGACCTCCCAGTCGAGGTACTGGCGCATGGCCGACTCGACGTCCTCCTTGAAGTCGTACGGCCGGTACCAGACGTCGGTCGGCGGGTCGGCCATACGGACGTGACCGGCCTCGATCGCGAGCTTGGCGTCGCGCCAGGCCTGCATGCCGCCGGCGAGCACCGCGACCGGCAGGCCGCCGGCGGCCTCGGCCGCTTCCGGCGCAGCGAGCGTGGCGATCTCGCCATCGGGTGAGACCAGCACGATGCGCGTGACGCCGGCCTGCTTCTTCAGCATCTCGGGCAGCGACTTGGCGAGCCCGGCACGCACGGCGAACCAGGCACCGGGAATGTGCCCGTCGCGATAGCGCAGGCTGGTGTCGAGATCGACGACGAGGGTCGAGGCGAGCTGCTTCTGCAGGTCGGCGGCCGACACCGTCGCGGCCTTCGGCAGAACGAACCCCGCCGGGAAGCGCGGCTCGGCCTCGGTCGTGAGCTCTGAGGCGGCAGGCCTGTGGTCGAGCACATAAGTCTCGGCCCAGCCCATCTGCAGCAGCCAGTGCGCCGTCATGGTGGCGCGCACGCCGTCGTTGTCGTGCAGCACGATGGTTGAATTACGCGCGCCGACATACTGGTCGGTCGCCTGCACGAGCTGGCCGCCCGCGGCGTGGCGGAAGCCCTTGAGGTGGCCCTGCGCATATTCGGCGGGATCGCGCACGTCGAGGCGATAGAGCGGACCGCCCTTCTTCTCGAGCGTGGCGAGGCCGGCCTTGTCGATCTTCTTCACGCCCATGCGCTTGGCGATGTTGGCGGCGGCAGCTTGCGCGAACTTCGCGGCCTCGGGCCCCTGCGGGCCGAAGCTCTTCGTCTCGCCGCGCGCCACCTTCAGGCCCGCGAGGTGCCAGCCCATGGTGCCGTTCTTCAGTGCCATCACCTTGTTGGGAAGGCCCGCATTGATCAGCGACTGCGCGCCGATGATCGAGCGTGTGCGGCCGGCGCAGTTCACGATCACCAGCGTCTCGGGCCGCGTCACGAAGTCCTTCACGCGGTAGACCAGCTCGGCACCGGGGCAGTCGACGCCGCCGGGGATCGACATGTTGGTGAACTCGGGCAGCGGCCGCGAATCCAGGATCACCATGTCGGCTTTGGAATCGATCAGCTTCTGGACGTCAGCGGCATCGATGCGCGGCGTGTCGTTGCCGTGCTCGACGACCTCGCCGAACGCCTTGCTGGGCACGTTGACGCCGGTGAAGACCTCGTAGCCCGCGTCGCGCCAGCCTTTGAGGCCGCCTTGCATGACGGCGAGGTTGGTGTAGCCGAGCTGGCTCAGCCTGGCGGCGGCGCGATTGGCGCGGCCCGCCCATTGCGGATCCTGGGCCGGATCGCCGCTGTCCATCAGCACGATGCGTGTCGCGGGATCGGGCAGCAGCGCCAGGGCGCGCGGCTCCAGGCGCGAGAGGGGCAGGGGCGTCGCGAACAGCGGATGGCCCTGGGTGGAGAACTCGCCCTCCTCGCGCACGTCGAAGAAGGCGAAGACCTCGCCCGACGTCAGCATCGCCTTGACCTGCTGCACCGAGACGAGCGGAGTCAGGATCCTGGGCTTCGCCATGAAGCGCTTGGCGGTGCCGTTCGCCATGTCGACCATCAGGCGGTCGGGCAGGTGCTCGAGGCTGAGGCCGTAGAAGTGGAGATGCAGCGCATCGCCCGACCCGGCCGGCGTCTCGATGTGGTGGAAGTCCTCGGGCATGTAGGAGATGACGTCGCCCCGCTTCAGCGTCTTCTCCTTAGAGGGCGTCTCGCGAAGCTGCACGAAGCCCTCGCGCGCGCCGTTGTCGAGCCGCTCGTAGACGACGTTGCGCTCGGCACCATGGACGCCCGCGATGATCGCCCAGGTCGTATGGTTGTGGGGCGGCACCTTCTTGCCGGCGCCGCCGGCCGAGGCGTAGAGCGCGAAACGGTTGTCGGGATCCTCGCTCAGGCGATAGATGCCGCCGTCGGAGCCCAGCGGAAACTCCTCCTGCGGGAAGAGATCGGCGCGGCTCGCGAGCGACGACAAGAGGCCGCCGATCTTCTCGAGGTTGGCGGGCGTGACACCGCTCTTCTCGATATGCCGGGCCTCGTCGACCAGGCGCCGCACGGCGGCGGCGCGCTCCTGATGCAGGGTCATGTGATCCTCCGTTTGCCCCAGTATAGCGGGGCCGGCCCTTGTGGCACGGGCCCGAGTCAAACTACGGTGCGCCATGCGAACGACCGTTGCCGCCGTCCTGATCGGTGCGACCGCCCTGATGGTGGCGTCCGCTTCCGCACAGACGACGCGGAAGCCTGTCCAGACGCAGGCGACCAAGCCGGTGGCGGCGAAGCCTGCCGCCGCCAAGCCCGCTGCCCGACCCGCGACACGCCCGGCCGCCGCCCGCGCGCCGGTGTTCGTGCCGCCGCCGCCGGTCATCGAACTCGACGAGCAGCCTGTCGTCGCCGACCTCCCGACCGTGCTCGACAACGAGACGCGCGACCGCTACCGCCGCATCTTCCAGGCCCAGGCCTCGGGCAATTTCGCCGCCGCCGACACCGAAATCCCGCATATCAAGGACCGGCTGCTGATGGGCTATGTCGGCGCGCAGCGCCTGCTGAGCCCGAGCTATCAGGCGCGCTACGACCAGCTCGCGGCCTGGCTGCAGGAGTTCCACGACCACCCCGATGCGCCGGCGGTCTATCGCCTCGCGGTGGCCCGCCGTGCACCGGGCGGGCCGGAGCTCACGCCGGCGAGCTTCGTGGGAACGGCCCAGCCCTCGCCGACCTTCGCGGCCGCCCGCACGGTGCGGGGTGCCGACGCGGGCCGCGCCGCCGAGCTGCGCGCGCAGCTCCAGAACATGGCCGATGACGGCGGCTTCAATGCCGCCTTCGTCCTGCTCGACCGCAAGTCGACCGTCGACACGCTTGGACCGCAGGAGGTCGAGCTGTGGCGCGGCCGGTTGCGCACCCGCCAGCTCGAGGCCGACCCGCAGCGCGGCCTGCAGGTTCCCGTCGATCCCGGCGCGCCGCCTGACGCCAACTGGACGGCGGCTCTCTCGGGCTTCACGCGCGGCAACATCGCCGACGCGGCGCGCCGCTTCGAGGCAGTGGCGGACGCCGCGCCGGATCAGGCTTCGTCGTGGACGCTGTCCGCCGGCTCCTTCTGGGCCGCGCGCGCCAACCTGCTCGCCGGCAATCCGCAGAAGTACGCGCCCTATCTCAAGCGCGCCGCACTGCACGGCCGGACCTTCTACGGCCTCGTCGCGCAGAAGGCGCTGGGCATGCAGATCCAGCCCGACTTCGACGTGCCGCCGCTCGACCGCCGCCGCACCGACCTGCTGCGCGACAACAGCGCCACGCGTCGCGCTCTCGGCCTGCTGCAGCTCGGCGCCACGACGGCGGCCTCGCGCGAGCTCTATGCTGCGGCGATCGACGCTGATCCGCGCCTGATCGAGGCGGTGATGTCGCTGTCGCTCAAGGCCGAGCAGCCCGGTCTCGCGGCGCGCGTCGGCAACGCCAACTGGGACCAGCGCCACGTCATCAAGGGCTACGACGGCGCGATGTATCCCATCCCGCCGTGGCAGCCGACCGGCGGCTTCAGCGTCGACCGCGCGCTGGTCTACGGCTTCATGCGCCAGGAGTCGGCGTTCAGCCCCAAGGCGCGCTCGCGTGTCGGCGCGATGGGCCTGATGCAGCTCATGCCGGCGACGGCGCGCGTCGTCTCCACGCGGTACGCGCCCGAGACCGCGGGCGCGGATCCGTGGGACCCGTCGACCAACGTGGCGCTGGGCCAGGCCTACATCTCGATGCTGCTGAGCGAGACCGACGGCAACCTGGTGCGCACGGCGGCCGGCTACAATGGCGGGCCGGGCAACGTCATGCGCTGGGACAACTCGTTGAACGCCAGCCAGGACCCGCTGCTCTACATCGCCTCGATCCCGCTCCACGAGACGCGCGACTTCGTGCAGCGTGTGCTCGCCAACTACTGGATGTATCAGATCAGGCTCGGCCAGCCGACGCCGTCGCTCGACCAGATCGCGGCGCACGAATGGCCGCGCTACTCGCCTCAGGATGGGCGTCGCTAGAGAAGAGACATGTTGCCGTTGTCGGGTGTGAGAGTTGTCGAGTTCTGCCAGGTCCTGGCAGGTCCCTATTGCGGCATGCTGCTGGCCGATCTCGGCGCCGAGGTCATCAAGGTCGAGCCGCCCGACGGCGACATGATGCGGCAGTGGCCACCCATAAGTGAGGGCTACAGCGAGAACTTCGCCTCGATCAACCGCAACAAGCGCTCGGTCGTGCTCGATCTCAAGAACCCCGAGCACAAGGCGGCGGCGCGCCGGCTGGTCCTCTCGGCCGACGTGGTGCTGGAGAACAACCGGCCGGGCGTGATGGATCGCCTGGGGCTCGGCTACGAGTCCTTCCGCGCGGAGAAGCCCGGCCTCGTCTACTGCTCGATCTCGGCCTTCGGCCAGAGCGGGCCGCGCTCGGGCGAGGGCGGCTTCGACGTCACGGTGCAGGCGATGAGCGGCATCATGAGCGTAACCGGCGAACCCGACGGCGCGCCGGTGAAGTGCGGCGTGCCTGTCTCCGATGTCGGCACCGGCCTCTATGCCGCCTTCACCATCGTCTCGGTGCTGCGTCGCGTCGCGGGCGGCGGGCTGGGCGCGCACATCGACGCCTCGATGCTGGGCTGCAGCCTCGGCATGGCCGCACTGCAGACCAGCGAGTTCTTCGGCACGGGGCGCGACCCGAAAAAGCTCGGCTCGGCGCATCCGCGCAACGCGCCCTACCAGGCCTTCAAGGCGGCCGACGGCCATTTCGTCATCGCCGCCGGCAACAACAAGCTCTGGCAGTCGGTCACCGAGGTGGTCGGCCGGCCCGACCTGTTGGCCGACGAGCGCTTCGCCACGACGCAGTCGCGGGCCGCCAACCAGGCCGCGTTGAAGGACCTGCTCGAGGTCGAGTTCGCCAGGCGGGGCGTCGATCATTGGCTCGCCGCTTTCGAGAAGGCCGGCGTGCCGCACGGCCGCATCAACAGCTACAGCCAGATCCTCGCCGACCCGCAGGTCCGGCACATGGGCTGGGTCGAGGAGATGGAGCTGCCGTCCGGCGTGAAAACTAAGACCTTCGGCAGTCCGGTGCGGATTTCGGCCACCGATCTCACGAAGCGGCGTGATCCACCGGCGCTGGGGGCGGATACTGAGCTAGTATTCGGCGGGTCTCTTTCAGGGCCCCCATCGCGAAAGGCCACGCCATGAGCATCGACCGCCTGCGCCGCTTCATCGGAGACATGACGTCGCTCACCGGCGGTGCATGGCAGGACAAGGACGAGTCGGCGATCGTCGAGGTCGGCGCCAAGCTGCTGGGCGAGCTCTGCCGCCACGACGACTGGCTGCCCGAGCAGGCGGCCAAGGTGCCGGCGCACGGCTATGCGCAGAACCTGCTGTGGTGCGATCCGTTCGAGCGCTTCTGCGTCGTGAGCTTCGTCTGGGCGCCGCGCGCCAACACGCCGGTACACGACCATCAGATGTGGGGCCTGGTCGGCATGCTGCGCGGCTCGGAGACGTCGCTCGCCTTCACGCGCCATCCCGAGACCGGCGTGCTGGTGCCGGGCAGGCTGAACAGGCTCGAGCCCGGCGACGTCGAGGCGCTGGTGCCGGCGCCGCGCAATCCCGACGGCGACATCCACCAGGTGACGAACGCGCTCGACGACCGGGGCTCGATCAGCATCCACGTCTACGGCGGCAACATCGGCGCGGTGCGCCGTCACACGTTCGACGTGAAGACGGGCGCGCCGAACCTCTTCGTGTCGGGCTACACCAACAGGGAGCAGCCCAACATCTGGGACCGCTCGGCCGAGGTCCGCGCCGCCACGGGCTAGCGCGCGCCGAAGTCGCTGGAGAACACGACGAACTCGCCCAGGTCGATCTCCTGCCAGGCGTCCGCCGGATATTCGGCGAACGACTGCAGGATGACAGCGGCCTTGCCCTCGGCCACTAGGCGCTTCTGCACGATGACGTAGAGCTGCGGAACCCTGCCGCGGTACTTCTTGTCCTCGAGCTCGCGAACGGTTTGGAAGTCGGCGTGGTTCGAGAAGCGCCGGACGTTGCGGACCTCGAGCGCGATCTCCGGCGACGGGACATAGATGAAGGTCGCGGCACGATCGGGCTGCGCCACGTCGACCCGGCGGATGAAGTCCAGGACGGCCTTGTCGGCGACGAGGTGCCGGAAGCCGCGTTCGCCCAGCGGCCTGCTCATGCTCGACGCGGCGCGCGCCGCGGCGCGCGCCGCGAAGGAGGAGATGCCGTAGGCGGCCGCCACGAGGGCGACTGCGGCGAAGCCGGTGCGTATCCGTTTGTCCGGCCAGCCCAGGACGCTGTGGACGATGCCGCCGAACAGCACGAGGGACACGATTCGGAAGTGCCGCTCGTCGGCTTCCACGGCACCACCCCGCGCGGCAATCACGGTCAGCACGAACGTCACGGATATCGCCAGCAACGCGGTGAAGCGCAGGTAATCTGCGTGGGAGCGGCGCAAGCGCCACCACACGAAGATGAAGATCGCGACCGCGAACGGCAGGAAGGCGAGGTAGAGGCCCAGGAGGGAGGTCGCCAGCGGGGCGCGGGGATTGAGGGCGACGTACGAGGCAAGATCCCCGAAAGAAATAGACCCGCCGCCGATCATGCCGGCGGCGAGCAGCAGGAAGCGCGGGACGACCAGCCAGCCGCCGGCCTGCATGGCGTCATTGGCTGCCGGCGATTCGCCGCGCGAGGCCCACAGAAAGTAGAACGCCGCGCCGATCGCGGCGATCGTGACGCCGGCGACGACTCCCCGCCGGAGGGACTCCCTGGTGAACCATTGGCCGGCCGATCCCGCCGCCGCCCCGATGGCGCAGGCGGCGAGCGCTATTCCGGAAAGCTTCAGGAAGGTCACGGCGGCCGTAGCGACGACCAGCGGCAGCACTGCAGTCCATCGGAACTCGCGCAGCCTCCAGAGCAGGGCGAGGAACCAGGGAGCGCCTCCGAAGAGCAGAACCTCGCCGCCATTGTAGATGCCGAACGGTACCGAGACGTGTCGCGTGCAGGCGATGACGGCCACGGCGACGGCGGCGCTTGTCGCGGCAAATCCGAAGGAGCGATAGAGGACGAACCAGCCGGCAAGGCCCAGCAGGCTGAACAGGGTGACCACCGCCACGATCGACAGGCCGAGGTCGAGGCCGGTCATTTCCACCACGCCCGGAAGGACGTGCTGTCCGGGCGACCACCAGCCCAGGAAGGCTGCTTCGTCCTTCGCGAAGTCGGCGCGGTCCGGACGGGCGCCGTAGTTGAACGGCAGGCCATGGCGATTGTCCCAGCCGAGGAAGCCCCAGCCGCTGTCCGAGTACATGGCCGGCCGCACCGTTGCGCCGACGATCGCATAGGCCAGCGTGACGCCGACCGCGATGGCGATGCACACCGCGACGGTCGGATTGATCTGCGACGCCTTTTTCATGACGGCTTTCCAAACACATTGACTCTAGTAAGCTGCCCGCCATGGAAGACAAGACCGCGACCGACGCGGACACCGTGGTGGCGCCGGGCCTCGGCGTTCTCGGCTCCGAGGGGCTCCACGAGTTCGTCCGCTATTTCGTCGCGTCCCTGATCGCGCTCATCGTCGACGCCGGGCTGCTGGTCCTGCTGACCAGCGTGGCGGGAGTGCCGTATCTCTGGTCGGGAGCCGTCGCCTTCCTCGCCGGCCTCACTACGGTCTACCTCCTGTCAGTCCGCTGGGTGTTTAGCAAGCGCACCATGAACGACATGAAGGTAGAGGCGATCGTGTTCGCCGTGATCGGCGTGGTTGGGCTCGGCATCAACGAGCTGGTGCTGTATGGGCTGACCGGCCTTCTCGGTTTCCACTACGGCCTCGCCAAGGCCGCGAGCGTCGGGCTGGTATTCTTCTGGAACTTCGGCGCCCGCAAGTATCTGCTGTTCCGGGGCGCCGCCAGTTGAGCCACCAGAAAGTCGCCGTCATCGTTGGAGGCGGTCCGGCGGGCCTGACGGCGGCGATCGAGCTTCTCGACCGCACCGACATCAAGGTGATCGTCTGCGAGCAGGACCCCGTCTACGTCGGCGGCATCTCGCGGACCGTCAACTACAACGGCAACCGCATCGATCTCGGCGGACATCGCTTCTTCTCGAAGTCCGACCGGGTGATGAAGTGGTGGAACCGGTTCCTGCCGATCGACGTGGCGGCCGACGCGTCGGTCGACGTCACCTACCAGCGCAGTACGCGCGCGCTGACGGAAGGGCTCGCGCGCACCAGGGGCGGCGAGGGCGACGCGGTCATGCACGTCCGGCCGCGCAAGACGCGCATCATCCACGGCAACAAGTTCTTCGCCTACCCGATCGAGCTGTCGCTCGACACGTTGGCCAAGCTCGGCCTGCCCAAGCTGATCCGCGTGGGTGTCACCTACATCTGGGCGACGCTGTTCCCGCGTCGCCCCGAGGCCACGCTCGAGGATTTCTTCATCAACCGCTTCGGCAAGGAGCTCTACGAGACCTTCTTCAAATCCTACACGGAGAAGGTCTGGGGCGTGCCGTGCTCGTCGCTCTCGGCCGAGTGGGGCGCCCAGCGCGTGAAGGGCCTGTCGATCATGCGCGCCGTGATGCACGCGGCGAAGAAGATCGCGAACATCGGCCCGCTGTCGGGCAAGACGGTGGAGACGTCGCTGATCGAGCAGTTCCTCTACCCGACGCTTGGCCCCGGACTGCTCTGGGAGAAGGTGTGCGACGACGTCCGCGCGCGTGGCGGCGAGGTGCGCATGGGCACCGAGGTGACCGAGCTCGGTCGCGACGGTGCGCGCGTCGTCGAGGCGACCCTGCGCTCGGCCGACGGCACGGTCGAGACGATCCGCGCCGACTATGTCTTCTCGACCACCGACATCCGGCACCTGATGCGGATGATCCGGCCCGGGCCGCCGGGAGACGTGCTCGCGGTATCCGACAAGCTCGAGTACCGCGACTTCCTCACGATCGGCCTGCTGCTCGAACGGCCGCCGGTCGAGAAGGACGGCACGCCGCTCACCGACACCTGGATGTACGTGCATGAAGCCGAGCTCTCGATGGGCCGCATCCAGCTCTTCCACAACTGGCATCCGCGCCTCGTCGCCGAGCCCGGACGGGGCTGGGTCGGGCTGGAGTATTTCTGCCAGGAGGGCGACGCGCTCTGGACGATGGACGACCCGGCGCTGGTCGAGTTCGGCAAGCGCGAGTTCCGGGCGCTGGGCTTCGCGCAGGACATCGCGGTGCTCGACGGCACCGTCATCCGCCAGAAGAAGGCCTATCCGGGCTATTTCGGCGCCTACGAGCGGTTCAGCACCGTGTCGGGCTGGCTGGACGAGATGGAGAACCTCTACCTGATCGGCCGCAACGGCATGCACCGCTACAACAACCAGGATCACTCGATGCTCACCGCCATGACGGCGGTCGACAACATCGTGAACGGCGTTCGCTCCAAGGAGAACATCTGGAGCGTCAACACCGAGCAGGACTACCACGAGGAGAAGAAGTAGCCGCCCCGGCGTCAGTGCTTGTGCGGATGCGGATGCGTCGGGTCGACCCAGTAGACTTCTTCCGGTTTCTCGACCGGTGCGATGTCGATGTTGATCGCCACGGCCTCGTTGTCGGAGCGCACCAGCACGCATTCGAGCGGCTCGGTGTCGGAGGCGTTGATCTCCTGGTGCGGCACGAAGGGCGGCACGTAGATGAAGTCGCCGGGG
>CAYRBQ010000068.1:0-11846 GCA_964422305.1 uncultured Reyranella sp.
GGGAAATCGGGCCCGGGCATCAGGTCGACGAGCTTGGCGATCGTCGCCTTGGGCGTCTTGATGAGATGCAGCAGGGCGGCACAGATCTCGTCGACGTTGTGCGGCGGGATGTTGGTCGCCATGCCGACGGCGATGCCGGCGGCGCCGTTGGCGAGCAGGTTCGGGAAGCCGCCCGGCAACACGACCGGCTCCTCGGTCGAGCCGTCGTAGTTGGGGCGGAAGTCGACGGCGTTCTCGTCGATGCCGCCGAGCAGCGCCTCGGCCACCTCGGTGAGGCGCGCCTCGGTGTATCGCATGGCGGCGGGGTTATCGCCGTCGATGTTGCCGAAGTTGCCCTGGCCGTCGATCAGCGGGTAACGCGCGGCGAACTCCTGTGCCAGGCGCACCAGCGCGTCATAGATCGACTGGTCGCCGTGCGGGTGATACTGGCCGATCACGTCGCCGACCACGCGCGCACTCTTCTTGAAGGCGCTGTTGGGATCGAGCCGGAGCTGGCGCATGGCGTACAGCAAGCGGCGATGCACAGGCTTCAGGCCATCGCGCACATCCGGCAGAGAGCGCGCCATGATCGTCGACAGCGCATAGGACAGGTAGCGTTCCTGGAGCGCTTGCCCGAATTGCACCGGCTTGACCGCCGCGAGCGGGACGACGTTGCTTCGTTTTGCCATGAACTCGGTCGACGAGGGGAACGACCGCGATTCTGCGCCGCGGCCACGGTTTTTCTAGCGCTGGAGCGATTCCATAAATCTCGACCGCGCGGGAGGCAAGGGCTTGTTGTGTGGCCAAAAGACATGCCGCTCGAGGAAAAACCCCGTCAGGCCGAGCCCTTGCCGCAGCTCGTCGTCATCTGCCGGTAACCCGCCGGTGGATAGAAAGCCCGGCAGCGGCAGGAGCTTTTCCCTATAGGGCCCGGCTGCCGCCCGCGACACGGCACGGCCGGTCTTGGGCGAAACATAGGCCAGGTCGTCGGTCGCTGCCGTGGCCGCACATTTCTCGAGATCGAGCCCGAAGCCCAGCTCCTGCAGCAGGCCGAGTTCCAACCGCACGTAGATGGCAGGCCAGCCGGGATGTCCGAGCACGCCGAGAAATGCGGCGAAACCGTCGAACATCGCCGGATGAGGCTCGCGATCAGGCAATGCAGCGTCGACGACGGCGCAGGCGGCGGCCAGCCCCGACAGTCGGACTGCATCGTCGAGCGCGCGGGCGGCATGAGGCTCCCGCAGCTCGCCCGAGTAATTGCCGAGCTGCTCAGAGAGCCTCGCCCGCCAGCCGACCTCGACGAGATTGCCGGATTGCCAGACCGGACGCGCCCGACGCGAGAGGCCCCCCGGGACGAATCCCGCATGCCGTCCATGGTCGCGCGTCAGCAGCGATACGACGAGGCCGTTCTCCCCATGCGGACGCGTCGACAGCACGATGGCCTGGTCGTTCCAATCCATGTCCGCGTGTATGCCGCGTTTGGCCAAACCGCGCTAGGTTGAGTCATGAAGCGTTTGAAGCGACGCTCCCTCCTCGGCGCCGGTGTGCTTGCCGCCACCCCTCACCGCCTCTTTGCCCAGGGCCCGGCGGAGCGACCGCGCCTCCTGCAGGGCGTGCAGGCGGGCGACATCGGCAGCGACGGCATCACGATCTGGAGCCGCGCCGACCGGCCGGCACGGATGATCGTCGAGCATTCCACGATGGAGAGCTTCGCCCATCCGACACGCGTGACGGGCCCGACCGCGACCGCCGTCACCGACTTCACCTCGCGGCTGCGCCTCACCGGTCTTCCGACGGGCCGGACCGTCTTCTATCGCGTGACCTACGCCGACCTTTCGGACGACAGAGCCATCAGCGAGCCGGTGACGGGCCGCGTCCGCATGCCGTCGGTATCCAACTCGGACGTGAGCTTCGTCTGGTCGGCCGATACGGTGGGCCAAGGCTGGGGCATCAACCCCGATATCGGCGGCATGACGATCTACGAATCGATGCGTCGGCTCGCGCCCGACTTCTTCGTTCATTGCGGCGACACGATCTACGCCGACAATCCGCTGCGGCCCGAGAAGAAGCTGCCGGACGGGCGCGTCTGGAAGAACCTCGTCACCGACGCGAAGTCGAAGGTGGCTGAGACACTTGGCGAGTTCCGCGGCAACTATCTCTACAACCTCCTCGACGCCAACCTCAGGCGCTTCAACGCCGAGGTGCCGACAATCGCCCTGTGGGACGACCACGAGGTGGTCGACAACTGGTACTGGGAGAAGCGGCTCGACGCCGATCCGCGCTACCGGGAAAAGGACGTCCGGGTGTTGGCAGAGCGCGCCCAACGGGCTTTCCGCGAATACATGCCGTTCGCCGACGGGCCCGAGGGGCCGTTCCGCCTCTTCCGCAAGTTCTCGTTCGGCCCCCTGCTCGACGTCTTCCGGCTGGACATGCGGAGCCATCGAGCGCCCAACGGAAGCAACCGGGAGAACGCCGGGTCGGCCCTCCTCGGCGCCGAGCAGGTCTTGTGGCTGAAGCAGGCGCTCCAGTCGTCGCGTGCGACCTGGAAGATCATCGCCGCCGACATGCCGATCGGCCTGGTCATCTACGACGACTGGCGTGCCAAGTCAGGCTTCGAGGCCGTCGCCAATGCCGAGGACGGCCCACCGCTCGGCCGCGAGATCGAGATCGCCGACCTGCTTGCCTTCATCAAGCATGAGCGCATTGCCAACGTGCACTGGATCACCGCCGACGTGCACTATCCCGCGACGCACCGCTACGATCCGGCACGCGCCGCCTTCCCCGACTTCACGCCGTTCTACGAGTTCGTCTCGGGCCCACTCTGTGCCGGCGGCTTCGGGCCGAGTCCGCTCGACCGCACCTTCGGCCCCGAGGTCGTCTTCCAGAAGACGCCGCTGCCCGGTCGCTTCGACCTCTCGCCGCTCGAGGGTTCGTGCCACTTTGGCCACGTCCAGATCGACGACCGGACCGCCACCATGACCGTGTCCCACCGCGATGCGGCGGGAGCGGTCCTTCATACGCTCGAGCTCAACGCGACTTAGGATCGTAATCGAGGCCGATCGAGCGGTAGTGCGAGGGGTCGTCGGCCCAGCGCTCGCTCACCTTCACGTGCAGGAAGAGGTGCACGGGCCGCTCCAGCATCTGCCCCAGCTCATGGCGCGCCCGTGCGCCGATCTGCTTGATGCGCGCCCCACCCTTGCCCAGGAAGATCGCGCGCTGGCCTTCGCGCTGAACGTGGATCGTCTGCTCGACCCGCACGCTGCCGTCGGGCCGGTCCTCCCACTTGTCGGTCTCGACCGCCGCCTCGTAGGGCAACTCCTGATGGAGCTGCAGAAACACCTGCTCGCGCGTCACCTCGGCCGCCAGCAAGCGCAGCGGCAGGTCGGCCGCCTGGTCCTCCGGGTAGAGGAACGGTCCCGCCGGCACGGCCTCGGCGAAGGCCTTCAGCAAGTCACCGACGCCGTCGGCCTTGAGCGCGCTCACCATGAAGGTCCGATCGAACGGCACGATGGCGTTGAGATCGGAGGTCAGTGCCAGCAGCTTCTCGCGTGCGACCAGATCGATCTTGTTCAGCACCAGGAAGCGCGGCGCCTTCGTCTCCTTCAGCCGCTCGGCGATCGCCTGGGTCTCCGGGCCGATGCCACGCTCGGCATCGACGACGAGTGCCACCATGTCGGCATCGTCGGCGCCCTGCCAGGCAGCCGCCACCATGGCGCGCTCCAGGCGACGCTTGGCCACACGGAAGATGCCCGGCGTGTCGACCAGCACGACCTGGGCGCGCGTACCGTCGGGAAGGTCCTTCATGGCGATGCCGATCACCCGCATGCGCGTGGTCTGCACCTTGGGTGACACGATGCTCACCTTGGAGCCGACCAGGCCGTTCACCAGCGTGGACTTGCCCGCATTGGGGGCGCCGACCACGGCAACAAAGCCGGCGCGTGTGTTCTCGCTCGTCATGTGCGCTCCAGCCGTTCCAGCATTGTCGCGGCTGCCAGCCGTTCCGCCTCGCGCTTGCTGCCACCGCGACCGCGCGCCGGATCGTGGCCCCTCAGCATCACGTCGACCACGAACACCGGCGCATGCGGCGGGCCCTCGCGCTCGACCTCGCGGTAGGCCGGCAGCGGCAGGCGGCGGGCTTGCGCCCACTCCTGCAGCGCCGTCTTCGGGTCGCGCGGTGCCACGACCTGCTCGCTTATGCGGTCGCCCCACAGACGTTGCACACAGGTAGCGGCCGCCGCGAAGCCGGCATCGAGCAGGACCGCGCCCAGCAATGCCTCGAGCGCATCGGCCAGGATGTTGGGCTTCACCTTGTCGCCCTGCGCCCGCTCGGAATCGCCCAACCTCAGGTGGCTGCCGAGGCCGATCGAGGTCGCGATCTCGACCAGCGTCTCGGCGCGGACCAGCGAGGCGTGACGACGCGCCAGCTCGCCTTCGCGCTCGCCCGGGAAGCGCTTCAGCAGCAGCTCGGCCATGGCAAGCGACAGCACGCGGTCGCCCAGGAACTCCAGCCGCTCGTTGCCGTTCGGGAAGGCGGCCTTCAGATCGGGGCGACGGTCCAGCGCGCTGCGATGCGTCAGCGCCTCGGCGGCGAGCTCGGCCCGCGCGAACGCATGACCCAGTCCGTTCGACAGCGCCTTCAAGTCGACGTCAGTCGAACTCAGTGGATTGCCATGAAGAAGCGGTTCCAGCGGATCGCCTGCGGCCATTTCCACGGTTCCAGCCAGCCGGCGGCCGAGGGGTCGTGCGAGAAGAAGATGAACTCCGCGCGGCCGACGAGGTTCTCCGAGGGCACATACCAGCCGAGCTGGTCCCGATCGCGCGTCGATCCGGAGAAGTCGCGCAGCATCAGCCGCGTCCGGCTGTCGAGCGAATCGTCGCGATTGTCGCCCATGACGAAATAGGCGCCGGCCGGCACGAGGAACTCCGGCGTATTGTCCGCCATGCCGTCGTCCCGGTATTCGAGCACGGTGTAGCGGCGGCCGTTGGGCAGCGTCTCGCTGTAGAGTGTCCCCTTTTGATAGTGGCCGTTGTTGCCCTTCACATAGTCGCCGATGCGCAGGCGATCGACCGGCTTGCCGTTGATGTGCAGCAGGCCGTTGGTGATCTGGATGCGGTCGCCCGGCATGCCGACGATGCGCTTGATATAGTCCGTCCGGTTGACGCCCTGGCCCTGATCGCCGGGGTACTTGAACACGGCCACATCCCCGCGTTCGGGCGGAGTTCCGAAGATCCGCCCCGAAAAGACGCCGAGTGAAAAAGGGAAGGAATGCTTGCTGTAGCCGTACGAGTATTTCGATACGAAGAGATAGTCACCGACCAGCAGGGTCGGGATCATCGAGCCCGACGGAATGTTGAACGGCTCGATGGCGAAGGTCCGCACGACCAGTGCAATGAGCACGGCATAGACCACCGTCCGGATGGTTTCGCCCCATCCGCCGGTCTTTTCCTGTCCCCGCTTACGACGCTCAGCCACGTCCGTCATCGCCATACCAGTTCAACGACCCGCGGCTATAGCAGGGCCAGCAGTCCATGTCTCCCGCCCTGGACGCGGCGCCGGAAACCCGCAATCCGACCACGATGCGGGCCTGCATCATGTCTTCGGCACTGCAGAAATAATCACGATCGCCTGGGCCATCGGATACTCGTCCGTCAGCGTGATGTCGATCTGCGGCGACATGCCCTCGGGCGTAATTTCCTTCAGGCGAGCCAGCGCGCCGCCCGTCAGCGTCATGGTGGGCTTGCCGGTTCGCAGGTTGGTGACGCCCATGTCGCGCATGAAGACGCCGCGCCGGAAGCCCGTCCCGAGGGCCTTCGAACAGGCCTCCTTGGCGGCAAATCGCTTGGCGTAGCTGCCGGCCCTGGTCGCCCGGCCCTCCGATCGCTTGCGCTCTGTCTCGGTGAAGACACGGTTGATGAAACGCTCGCCGAAACGCTCGAGAGACTTCTCGATCCGCCGGATGTCGCAGAGATCGTTGCCGATCCCGATGATCACGCGGCGGCTCCCCGCGCCGCGTCCATCAGCCGCCGCATCTCGCGGATCGCCTGCTCCAGTCCGACGAAGATCGACTCGCCGATCAGGAAGTGGCCGATGTTGAGCTCGCGGACGTTCGCGATGGCAGCTATCGGACCGACCGTCTCGTAGTTCAACCCGTGACCGGCATGGCATTCGAGGCCGAGCTTGGCGCAATGCGCCGCGGCCTTCTGGAGGCGCAGCAGCTCGGCCTGGCGCTCGGCGCCTTCGATCTCGCAGTAGCGCCCGGTGTGCAGCTCGACGACCGGCGCACCGAGCGACACCGCCGCCTCGAGCTGGCGAAGATCGGCCTCGATGAACAGCGAGACGCGGATGCCGGCGTCGGAGAGGCGCGCGACCATCGGCTTCAGGTGATTATGCTGTCCGACCGCGTCGAGGCCGCCCTCGGTGGTCCGCTCCTCGCGCTTCTCCGGCACAATGCAGGCGGCGTGCGGCCGGTGCCTGAGCGCGATCGCCAGCATCTCCTCGGTCGCCGCCATCTCGAAGTTGAGCGGGATGTCGATGTCGTCCATCAGGCGCTTGATGTCGTCGTCGACGATGTGGCGGCGATCCTCGCGCAGATGGGCGGTGATGCCGTCGGCGCCGGCCTTGGCGGCGAGCTGGGCCGCACGGACCGGATCAGGCGTGGGCGTGCCGCGCGCGTTGCGGACCGTGGCGACATGATCGACGTTCACGCCCAAACGCAGCTTCGACTCAGCAGACATACACAATGCTTTCCTGGATGCTCAGTTGCGGGCGCGCTCGACCGCGTTGATGGCGGGCGTGGCCCGCAGCGCCGCCGTGATGTCGGCGAGATGCTTCACGTCCGAGACCTCGACGTCGATCACCATGTCGAAGAAGTCCATCGACCGGTTGACGATCCTGAGGTTCGAGATGTTGCCCTCATGGCGCGCGATCACGGTCGACAGGCTCGACAGGCTGCCCGGCTGGTTGGCGACGGTGATCTTGAGGCGGCCGGTATAGACGCCGCCCTCGCCCTCGGTCACCGAATCCCAGCCGACGTCGATCCAGCGCTCCGGCGCCTCCGAGAAGCTCTCGAGTGTGGCGCAGTCGATCGTGTGGATCGTGACGCCCTTGCCCGTGGTGATGATGCCGACGATGCGATCGCCCGGCAGCGGATGACAACAGCGAGCGAAGTGCACGGCCATGCCCGGGATCAGGCCGCGGATGGCGATCTGGCCGTGGTCGCCCTTGGCACGACCCTCCGGCGCCTTGCCGGTCTTGCCGCCCGCCTTGGCGCGCGCCCGCGAGATCGGCACGACGTCTGCGCCGCCGGGTTTGCGCGGCTGCTTCAGCCCCGGATAGACGGCGGTCAGTACCTCGCGGGCCCCGACCAGACCCGCGCCGACCGCCGCGACGAGGTCGTCCGTGCTCGCCTGCTTGAAGTTCGCCTTCACGCCGTCGAGGCCCTTGTCGGTGACCTCGTAGCCCTCCTCGTGGAAGGCCTTGTCGAGCAGCGAGCGGCCAAGCTGGATGTACTGCTCGCGCTGACGAACGCGGATGAAGCGGCGGATCGCCGCCTTGGCCTTGCCGGTGACGACGAAGCGCTCCCAGGTCGGCGACGGCGTCTGCGCCTTTGAAACGACGATTTCCACCTGGTCGCCGTTGGAGAGCTGCGTCCTGAGCGGCAGCATGCGGCCGTTTATCTTGGCGCCGACGCAGGTGTCGCCCACCTGGCTGTGCACGGCGTAGGCGAAGTCGATCGGCGTGGCGCCGCGCGGCAGGGCGATCAGCTTGCCCTTGGGCGTGAAGCAGAAGACCTGGTCCTGGAACATCTCAAGCTTGGTGTGCTCGAGGAATTCCTCGGCGTTCGGCGCCTTGTCGAGAATGTCGATCAGGCTACGCAGCCAGGCATATTGCGGCGCGTCGGTCGACGGACCGCCTTCCTTGTAGATCCAGTGTGCCGCGACGCCGCGCTCGGCCTGGTCCTGCATCTCCTCGGTGCGGATCTGTATCTCGATACGCTGGCCGAGCGGACCGATCACGCCGGTGTGCAACGAACGGTAGCCATTGGGCTTGGGGACGGAGATGTAGTCCTTGAAGCGCTGCGGCAGCACCTGATAGCGGCCGTGCAGCAGCCCCAGCGCCTGGTAACACTGCGCGACGTCGGCGACGATGATGCGGAACGCCATGATGTCGGCGAGCTGTTCGAACGAGACGTTCTTCGTCTGCATCTTGCGCCAGATCGAATAGGGCATCTTTTCGCGGCCCGACACCTGGGCGGCCAGCCCGCCGTCCTTCAGCGTCTTGACCAGCTCGGCCTCGATCTGCGGCACCAGCTTGTCGCCGCGTTCGCGAAGATAGCCCTGCCGCGCCAGGACCGAGGCGCGGCCGTCGGGATTGAGCTCGGCGAAGGCCAGCTCCTCGAGCTCGCGCTTGACCTTCTCCATGCCTATGCGGCTGGCCAGCGGCGCATAGATGTCCATGGTTTCGCGCGCGATGCGCCTGCGCCGCGCCGGATCCTTGATGTGTTGCAGGGTTCGCATGTTGTGCAGGCGGTCGGCGAGCTTCACCAGCAGCACGCGGATGTCCGACGACATGGCGAGCACCAGCTTGCGAAGGTTCTCGGCCTCCTTGGTGCTCTCAGACTGGACCTCCAGCCGGCTGAGCTTGGTCACGCCATCGACCAGGCGGGCGACGTTCTCGCCGAACAGACCGGCAATCTCGTCGCGCGTGGCGTCGGTGTCCTCGAGCGTGTCGTGCAGCAGCCCGGTAACGATCGAGGCGGTGTCGAGCCGCATCTCGGCGAGGATGCCCGCGACCTCTACGGGATGCGAAAAGTACGGGTCGCCCGACGCCCTGAGCTGGGTGCCGTGCTTCTTGAGACCATACACGTAGGCGCGGTTCAGCACGTCCTCGTCCGCATCCGGATCGTAGGCCTGCACGCGCTCCACGAGTTCAAACTGGCGAATCATGGCAATCGCCCATTATATGGGGACGATTGCGTTCGCTCCACGACCTTTGCACGAATAGCAGGGCTGAGGCCTGCTAGGCCTCTGAACCCTGCCAGGGCTTACTCCGTGACGTCGTCTTCCTCGGCCATCGGCAGCGCCTTCGGCTGAGCCGCCTCGGCACCGCCCTGCGCCAGCGCCGCCGCCAGCTCCTGCTCGAGCTCGGCCATCTCGTTGACCTCCTCGGGCTTGTCGATGTCGGCGTGCTTCTGCATGCCCTGGATCAGCGAGTCCTTGAGCTGGCCGTGGTCGAGCTTGACCTCGGCGATCTCGCGCAGCGCCACGACCGGGTTCTTGTCGCGATCGCGGTCGAGCGTGATCTGGGCGCCGGCCGAGATGTCACGCGCGCGCTGGGCGGCGAACATGACGAGCTCGAAACGGTTGGGGACCTGCACGATGCAGTCTTCGACGGTGACGCGCGCCATGGGCGGGACCTCTGAATTCGCGGGAGCGGCGGGTTATACCCCTCCCCGGCCAAAAGACAAGCTCAGCCGGGATGGACGACCTGCTCCGGGGGCAGTGCCGCCAGCAGGTCCTGAATGGACGTCCCGGTGACCGGATGGCGCCAATCCGGGGCCAAATCCGCCAATGGCCGAAGGACGAAGGCCCGCTCGGCCATACGGGGATGCGGCAGGGTGGCCTTTCCTGGCCGCGGCGGGGCTATTTCCCCCCGAAAATCGAGCAAATCCAAGTCGATCAGCCGGGGGGCATTGCGGACCGTCCGGACACGCCCAAATATGTCCTCGATTGCGTGCAGGGCCTGCAGAACCTCGTCAGCCGGCCGGTCGGTGTCGATTTCGGCCACGACATTGAAATACCAGGGTTGATCGGCCTTGGGGACGGGCGCAGTGCGGTACCAGGGCGACAGGCGCAGCAGGTCCACATGCCGGCGGCCGAGCTCCAGGAGGGCCGCCTCCAGGGTCTCGCGCGGCGAGGCATAGTTCGGGTGGGGCATATTTGCCCCGGCGCCTATGAAAATTGGTCGTCGGCCAGCGTTGTCCACCAGCAAGTACCTCCAACCCCTTGTGAACTATGGGATAATGACCTAGACTTAAGGCGCTGTCGGAGGGGTGTGGGATACAAAGCTCCAGCAGCTACATAAATTTTTTCGCTCCCTCTGCGCATATTCTTTCAAAGGATTACCGCCATGAAAGGCAATTTCTACGAGAACGAGCGTGTCGCGCTCTTCATCGACGGCGCCAATCTCTACTCCGCCGCCCGTGCGCTCGGCTTCGACATCGACTATCGCCGCCTCCTGAAGGTGTTCCGCGAGAAAGGTCGTCTCGTCCGCGCCTACTACTACACCGCCCTGGTCGAGGATCAGGAATACTCGCCGATCCGCCCGCTGATCGATTGGCTCGACTATAACGGCTACACCATGGTCACCAAGCCGACCAAGGAATTCACCGATGCCATGGGCCGCCGCAAGATCAAGGGCAACATGGACATCGAGCTGGCCATCGACGTGCTCGAGATGGCCGAGCATCTGGACCATGTGATCCTGTTTTCCGGCGACGGCGACTTCCGCCGCCTGGTCGAGGCCGTGCAGCGGCGGGGCTTGCGCGTCTCGGTCGTCAGCACGATCAAGTCGGCGCCACCGATGGTCGCGGACGAGCTGCGCCGCCAGGCAGACGACTTCATCGAGCTGTCGGAGCTTGCGCCGCTGATCGCCCGCAACCCGTCGGAGCGCAGCTCCCGTCCGCCGCTCGCCGCAACCTCCAACGGCCATCGCGAGGGCGACGCCGAGTACGACGACGCGCCGGCCGAATCGCTGATGCGCTCGGCCTAGGCCCAGCGCGCCAGTGCCGGCGCCCGCATTCGAAGAGCCGCCGCTCGACTGCCCGCGCTGCCCGAGGCTCGTCGCCTTCAGGCGCGAGCTGCAAGGCAAGTATCCGGACTGGAACAACGCCCCGGTCCGCTCGTTCGGCACGCTCGACGCGCGCCTGCTGATCGTGGGCCTGGCGCCCGGCATGAAGGGCGCCAACCGCACAGGCCGGCCCTTCACCGGCGACTATGCCGGGGACCTCCTCTACTCCACGCTGCTCAAGTTCGGCTTCGCTCAGGGCACCTACCGCGCCGATCCGAATGACGGCCTGCAACTGGTCGATGCCCGCATCGCCAACGCGGTGCGCTGCCTGCCGCCCGAGAACAAGCCGCTGCCAGTCGAATTCACGGCCTGCCGGCCGTTCATCCAGGCCGAAATCGCGGTCATGCCGAAGCTCCGCGTGCTGGTGGCGCTGGGCAAGGGCGCACACGACCAGATCCTGCGCGCGCTCACCGTGAGGCCTGCCGGCGCCTATCCCTTCATCCACGGGCGGCTGCACAAGCTGCCGACCGGGCTGTTGCTCGCCGACAGCTATCACTGCTCGCGCTACAACACGAACACCGGCCGGCTGACGACCGAGATGTTCCACGACGTGTTCGAGGGCGTGAAGAAGGTGCTCGCCGCCTAGAGGGCGGCTTCGATCGCCCCGGTGATCTCGCTGGAGCCCGGCCGCACGCGGCTCGGCCAGGCGCCGAGCAGGCCGCCGTCCTTGCCGATCAGATACTTGTGGAAGTTCCACTTGGGCGCCGCGCCCTCGCCCGCTTCCGCGGCGATCCACTGGTAGAGGGCGTGCGCGTCCGGCCCGATTACCTTCTGCTTGGACGTGAGCGGAAAGGTGACGCCATACATCGACTCGCAGAACTTGGCGATCTCGGGCTCGGTCCGGGGCTCCTGTGCGCCGAAATCGTTCGACGGCACGCCCAACACCACGAGACCGCGCGGTCCGTAGGTGTCGTGCAGCTCCTGCAGGTCGGTGTATTGCGGCGTGAACCCGCAATATGAGGCGACGTTCACGACCAGCACCGGCTTGTCGGCGAGGCTCTTCATGTCGAGCGGCTTG
>CAYRBQ010000069.1:0-11682 GCA_964422305.1 uncultured Reyranella sp.
ACGGTGCTCGTGCTGGGCGACGGCGATCTCATGACACCGGCGCCCAAGGGCAAGCCCCTCGCGGCCGCGATCGCGGGCTCGAAGACGGTCGTCATCCCGAACTGCGGACATTTCATGATGGTGGAACGGCCCGACGAGACGCTCGAGGCGCTGAAGTCCTGTGTCTGACCGCGTCGCTCTGGTCACGGGTTCGACGTCCGGTATCGGTGCCGCTATCGCCCGTCGCCTGTCGCGTGACGGCTATGCCGTGGCGCTGCATTCGCGGAGCTCGGCGGATGTGGGCAAGCGCATGGCGTCGGAGCTCAGGGGCGGCAGCTACCACCAGGCAAATCTCGGCGACGAGGCGGCCGTTCGCCCGCTGATCGAATCCGTCCTGAAGCGTCACGGCCGGCTCGACGTGCTGGTCAACAATGCCGGGCTCTCGATCCGCATCCCGCACACCGACCTCAAGGCCGCGACGCCGGCGCTGTGGCGGCAGATGCTCGACGTGAACCTGATCTCGCCCTTCATGCTGGTCGCCGAAGCCGAGGCGGCCCTGCGCGCTGCCAAGGGCTGCGTGGTCAATATCGGCACCCATGCCGGCGTGCGGCCCAAAGGCTCGTCGATTCCCTATGCCGCCTCGAAAGCTGCGCTCCATCACGTGACCAGATTGCTGGCGCTCGCGCTGGGGCCGGATGTCCGGGTGAACGCGGTGGCGCCGGGGCTGGTCGAGACGCCGATGACGGCCAACTGGCCCGACATGCTGGAAACCTGGAAGGCCAAGTCGCCGATGCGCCGTCCTGCGAAACCGGAGGACATCGCCGACCTTGTGGCCGCGCTCTGCGCCAACGACTACGTTACGGGCGAGATCGTCATCGCCGACGGTGGATTGAACCTCACCTAGCCGCCGCCAGACACGGAGGAAACCATGAACGTCCAGACCCTGCCGCCGGGCTACAAGACCGCGCCCTGGTCGCCGCCGGAGAAGATCACCGGCGCCATGCTGACGGAGGCCAGCGCCAGGCTGATCGACCTGCTGCGCATCCGTACCCAGCCGATCGGCATGCGCCTGTTCGAGGACCCGGCCGAGATGGACGGCATCAAGGGCCTGCGCAAGCCGACGGAGGGCTTCAAGTTCACCATGTGCCAGATGGTGACGCAGGCGCGCTGGTACGGTTTCACGCTCGGCATCACCGTCGACAACACACGCGGCGGCAATTGCGGCGGCGTCGTCGGCCTCAACCATCCGGGCGAAGGCTTTCTTTCGGGCGACCACATGAACGGCGTGTGGTTCGGCAACAAGGAAGCCTCGGCCGCGCACCAGGCGCAGATGCCGCGCGTGCCGCACGGCAAATACAACGGCCTCGTCGTGGCGCCGCTGCGTTCGGGCCGCCTCGATCCGCCCGACATCTGCCTGTTCTACGGCTCGCCCGGACAGATGATCTATTTCATCAACGGCCTGCAGTATCACCGCTATCGCCGCTACGACTTCACGGTGACAGGCGAGAGCGCCTGCGCCGATTCGTGGGGCCGGGCGCTCGCCACGCGCCAGACCTCGCTGTCGCTGCCGTGCTTCGCCGAGCGCCGCTACGGCGGCGTGGCCGACGACGAGCTGCTGATGGCCTGCCCGCCGGACGAGTTCCTGCGGGCCATCGAGGGCATGACCCAGCTCGGCAAGAACGGGCTGCGCTATCCGTTCCCGCCGTACAGCGCCGCGACCGACCCGGCCCTGGGCATGGCCAAGAGCTACGGCTGAGCATGCTGTACGTCGTCGCCTGGCCGGTCCTCGGCGAGGCCGACGACACCGCGCTGCGGCGGCTGCGTGCGCAGTACCATCCGAAGGAGGCGGGCCTGATCGGCCCGCACTTCACCCTGGTCTTCGGCGCGCCGCCCGAGGAGGAGCAACGGCTGCGTGCCGCGCTCGAAGCGATCGACCGGCGCCCGTTCTGGTTCATGATCGAGCGCATCGCCCGGCTCGAGCAGTACCTGTTCGCCGAGCCGTTCGACGGCGCCGCCGAATTGACCGAATTGCACGACACGCTCAATCCCATGTCGGGTCAGGGGCCGGGGGCCGAGCCTTTCCAGCCGCACATCACGTTGGGGCTGTTCCAGCATTTCGCCGAGGCCGAGCAGGTGGCGCGCATCGTCGAGCGCCAGCACCTGCCGATGCGGGGCCGCGTCGAAGAGTTGGCGCTGCTGCGTCGTGAGGGCGGGAAACTGGAGACACTGATCACGCATCGCCTCGGCGGCTGATGCGGCGCCTGGCACTGATCTTCGTCGGTGCGTTGGCGCTGCTGTTCGTCTTCGGTCGACCCATCGTCTGGGCCGAAGCTGCCCTCGTGATGTGGGACGTCGCGGCGGGCGGGCGGCCGACCTGGTGGCAAGACGCCACCGAGACACCCCGTGACCAGTTCATCGAGTGGAAGGGCGGCGAAGGCGATCTCTATCTGCCCGCCGCCAGGCCTCGCGCGGCGATGGTGCTGGTGCCCGGCGCCGCCGTGCTGGGCCGCGACGAGCCGCGGCTGCAGGCCTTCGCCCGCACGTTCGCACGTGCGGGCTTCGCGGTGCTCGTGCCCGAGCTGCCCGAGGTCCGCCAGCTCGTCCTGTCGCGCGCCGATGCCGACCGGGTGGCGGGCGCCCTGCGCGAACTCGCCCGGCGCCTGCCCGACGCGCCGCTCGGCGTGGCCGCGATCTCCTATGCCGTCGCCCCGGCCCTGATCGCAGCGATCGAGGACGACCTGGCCTCGCGCATTGCCTTCGTCGTCGGCATCGGCGGCTATCGCGATGCCCATGCCGTCATCCGCTTCGTCACGACCGGCGCCTTCCGGCCGCGGGGCGATGCCCGCGAGTTCCGCATGGAGCCCAACGCTTATGGTCGCTGGGCCATCCTGCGGGCCAATGCGGGCCGTCTCGACGATCCGTCCGATGCGCGCCTGCTGGAGGAGATCGCGCTGCGGCGATGGCGAGACCGCAATGCCGACATCTCGCGCGAGGCGGCCCTGTTGGGGCCGCAGGGCAAGGCGGTGCTCGCACTGGTCGACAATCGCGATCCCGACGCGGTTGGCGGGCTCATCGCCGGCCTGCCGGACCGGGTCCGCCAAGAGATCGACGGGCTCAACCTCGCGCTCTACGACCTCTCCAGGCTGCGTGGCCACCTGATCCTCGTCCATGGCCGCACCGACCCGATGGTGCCCTACAGCGAGAGCCAGGATCTCGCCGCGGCCTCATCGAAGGCGCGCGTGTCGCTGTTCCTGATCGACGAGATCGGCCACGTCGAGTTCACGGCGGTGAACGTCGCCAACGCCTGGACCATGTGGCGGGCGATCGTCGCCCTGCTGGAGGAACGCCGCTAGCCGGCGTCCTTCAGCAGGCCGACCAGCGGGTTCGCCGCTGGCGCCGCGACGCGCCGCAGCGTGTTCGTGTCGTGGTGGTTGAAGGCCGGTTCCTTGCCGCGCACGGCGAGATCGGTGCGCGTCAGGTAGGTCCAGCTTCCGTCGTCGTTGAAGGTGATGTCGATGCGGTAGTAGTCGGTGCGGAACGCCTCCTCGAGGAAGGTCGTCGAGCAGATGCCGAAGCGCGTGTCGCCGCGACGGGCCTCCACCGAGATGCGCTTGTCGTCCGGCCCGGCCTTGCCGCCCGCCAGCACGACCTGGCCGCGCGGGATGGCGATGCTCTGCATGATCAGTCCGGTGGCGGGTTCCCATAGCCAGTAGCCCACCTGATCATGAAAGGTGATGGGCTCTTCGTCGGTGTTGATGTGGATGTGATAGCGCAGCCCGTAAAGGATCTGCGGCCCGTTGGGCTGCGGATCGATCGGCTCCATCCGGATGTGCTCGCGGAACTCGCGCCGCTCTGGCCCTTCGGCCTTGGGACTGACATCGACACCGTTGTCGGATTGCCAGGTGCCGGCGAGGCGACGCAGCGGGCCGAGATTGGCCAGTGTGTCAGGTGAGAAATCGGGTTCGGTGAAGATATCTTCCGGCAGGTTCGACATGAGGTCCCTTGTTGGTCTTGGGGCTGAAGGGCTGCAAGGGGAGCTATCGCCAGAGCGGCGGCAGCGGCGGCAGGCGGACATTGCCGGGGCGCAGGGTGACGCCGAAGCGCGCCAATGCCTCGCGCACCTCCCGCGGTAGCCGGGCCGTCGATCCGGCGTGGACGCTCGCCATCTGGAACAGCTTCTCGATCACGCGCTGCCAGCGGTCGGACTCGTCGGGGTAGCGCCGGACCTCGATGCGCTTGGATTCCTCGATCCCGGCCTTGGCCTTGGCGATGTTGAGGGCGAGCTGGAGGCCGCCCAACTCGTCGACCAGGCCGGCGCGCTTGGCATCGATGCCGCTGAACACGCGGCCGCGCGCCGCTGCGTCGATACGTGCGGCGTCGAGGTTGCGCGCCTCGGCTACCTGCCGCGTGAAGGAGGCGTAGACGACGTCGAGCTCGCGGGCCACGGCGGCGCGCTGGGCGGGAGTCGGCGGCTGGAAGGTCGAGTACATGCCGGCATTGTGGCCGACCGAAACCCGTTCGACGTTGACGCCGAGCGACGTCAGCAGCTCCTGCGCCATCGGCCACACGCTGAAGACGCCGATCGAGGCCGTGATGGTGGTGGGCTGGGCCACGATCACGTCGGCCCGGACGGCGGCGAGGTAGCCGCCGGAGGCCGCCACATCACTCATCGAGACGATCACCGGCTTGCCGGCGGACCGGGCGCGGCCGACCGCGTCGGCGATGGCGTCGGCCGCCGGATAGGTGCCTCCCGGCGAATCGATGCGCAGCACGATGGCACGCACGTCCTTGGCGCGCGACGCCTGGTCGAGAGCGTCGACGACATCCTCGGCGTTCGCCAGTGCCTCGTCCTCGAACGGCCCGCCGCCGGGGCGACCGGACATGATGGCACCGCTGGCTCGCACCAGGGCGATGACCTCGCCGCGCGGCCTCGGCCGTCCCTCGTCGGACGCGTACTCCGAGAGGGTCACCAGCTCGCGCCGGCCGCCGTTGCGCTGGTAGACGTCCTCGAGCGCGTCGGCGCGGTAGCCGATGCGATCGACCAGCCCTTCGCTCCGGGCCCGCTCGGGCTCGTGCGGCGCGGAATCGATCAGGCGGCGCAGAGCCGGCTCCTCGAGCCGGCGGTCGCGAGCGACGTCCCGGACGAACTGGCCGAACAGGCTGTCGAGAAGCTGCTGAAGGTTCTCCTTCGCCGGGCGGGTGTAGCCGGCCTCGGTGAAGCTCTCCGGCGCGCTCTTGTATTCGTAGCGCTTGCCGCCCTCGATCTTGACTCCGAGCCTGTCGAGGCCGCCCTTCAGGAAGGGCGTCTCGACGACGATGCCGGCCACGCCGAAGCTGCCGCTCTGCTGCAACCAGATCTGCTCCAGCGAGGACGCGAGATAGTAGTCGGCGAAATGGCTGCCCCCGCTGCCCAGGGACTCCGCGAAGCCCACCGCGAACTTGCCCCTGCCGCGGAAGTGGGCGATCGCCTGGCGCAGCTCCTGGACGCGGGCCAGCCCGCCTTCCTCATCGCCGATCTCGACATAGAGGCCGGCGACGCGCGGGTCGTCGGCGGCCTGCCACAGAAGCTGCACCGTCTCGACGATGTCGCGCGAGCTCTTGAACAGGGCGCCGCTCAGCAGGTCGGTCGAGCTCGTCTCCGGCGGCAATGACCGGAGGTCGAGCGACAGCACCATGTGCTGCGGCAGCGGCTTGGGCGCGAAGGGCCACGACGCCACGAAGGCGATCCCGCCGGCGACCGCCAGCAGGGTGAGGGTGCCGATGGTCGCCAGGAGGCCGACGATGAACCGCCGCATGCGCGATCTCCGCTGTGCGAGTCAGGATTGGACGAGATTCGGCCGGAAGGCCTTCACCGCGTCAAGCATCGCCGACGCGGTGGTGTCGAGCCCGTTGTCGCGCACCAGCACCGCCGACGGCATGCCGCGGATCGGCCGCAGGCTGTCGTCGAGGTTGAGGTGCGACAGGCGAAGGTCCGTGGCCAGGAATGCCTCGGGCACGAGGCCTACCTGGAGCTGGGGACGTAACGCCAGCCGCCGCAGCCGGACCCACTGGATATCCTTCCATGGGATGCGCTTGTTGCGGCCGAAGCCCAGCAGCATCCCGTCATGGTCGATGACGATCTGCGGCTTGCGGTCGAGGTAGCGGCTGACGCCCAGGAAGATGTAGTAGGCCATCGCCAGCGCCAGCACCGAGAACAGCACGAAGCGCGGATCGTTCAGCGACAGGGTCGGGGCGTTGGTTGAGCCGGACGCGAAATGGACGATGGCGGCGACGATCATGCCGGCGGAGACGACCGCCATGCCGATATTGTGAAACGCACCGTAGCGCGCCTCGAGGGGCTGGCGAGCCGCCACCGCCCGGAGCTCAGCCGCACTGCGCGCGATGGCGCAGCAGGTGGTCGGCCAGCACGCAGGCCACCATGGCCTCGGCCACCGGCGTGGCGCGGATGCCGACGCAGGGGTCGTGGCGGCCCTTGGTGCGCAGCTCGATCTCCTTGCCGAACCGATCGATGCTGCGGACGGGCGAGAGGATCGAGCTGGTGGGCTTCACGGCGAGGCGGCAGACGATCTCCTGGCCGGTCGAAATGCCGCCCAGGATGCCGCCGGCATGGTTGCTGAGGAAGGCGGGTGCGCCGTCCTTCATGCGCATCTCGTCGGCGTTCTCCTCGCCGCTCATGGCGGCCGTGGCGAAGCCGTCGCCGATCTCGACGCCCTTCACGGCGTTGATGCTCATCAGCGCCTTGGCGAGATCAGCATCGAGCTTGTCGTAGACAGGATCGCCGAGGCCGACCGGAACGCCGGAGGCCACGACCTCGACCACCGCGCCGCACGAGCTGCCGCGCTTGCGGACATCGTCGAGATAGCCTTCCCAGCCCTGCGCGGCCTGGCGATCGGGGCACCAGAAGGGATTGTCGCCGGTGGCGTCCCAGTCCCATTTGCTGCGGTCGATCTTCTGGGTGCCGATCTGCACCACCGCGCCACGGATTGCCACGCCGTCGCCCAGGAAACTGGCGAGTATCTTGCGCGCGATGGCGCCGGCGGCCACGCGCACCGCGGTCTCGCGCGCCGACTGGCGGCCGCCGCCGCGATAGTCGCGCACGCCGTACTTCTTGAAATAGGTGTAATCGGCGTGGGACGGGCGGAACTGGTCCTTGATCTCGCCGTAGTCGCGGCTCCGCTGGTCGACGTTGTCGATATGGAGCGCGATCGGCGTGCCGGTGGTGACGCCCTCGAAAACGCCCGACAGGATCTTCACCGTGTCGGGCTCCTGACGCTGCGTGACGAAGCGCGACTGGCCGGGGCGGCGCTTGTCGAGCCAGACCTGGATGTCGGCCTCGGCGAGCGGGATGCGCGGCGGCGTGCCATCGACGACGCAGCCGATCGCGGGCCCGTGGCTTTCGCCCCAGCTCGTGAACCGGAAAAGAGTGCCGAAGCTGCTGCCGGCCATGGCCGCCGGCCTACTCGCCCTCGAAATTGGCGAGCAGCTCGGAGATCTGCTTGGCCGACGAGGTGTTGATCATGCCGACCACGTGGTAGCCGCCATCGACGTGCATCACCTCGCCGGTCATGCCGGAGCCGAGATCGGACAGCAGGTAGAGCGCGGAGTTGCCGACTTCTTCCTGGGTGATGTTGCGCTTGAGCGGCGAGTTGAGCTCGTTCCACTTCAGGATGTAGCGGCCGTCGTTGATGCCGGCGAAGGCCAGAGTCTTGATCGGGCCGGCCGAGATCGCGTTGACGCGTATTTTCTGCTCGCCGAGGTCGGAGGCGAGGTAGCGCACGCTCGCCTCGAGCGCGGCCTTGGCGACGCCCATGACGTTGTAGTGCGGGATCACACGCTCGGCGCCGTAGTAGGTGAGCGTGAGCAGGCTGCCGCCGTTCTTCATCAGCGGCACGGCGCGCTGCGCCACCGCGGTGAAGGAATAGACGCTGACGTTCATCGTCAGCGCGAAGTTGTCCGGTGTGGTGTCGAGGTAGCGCCCGCGCAGCTCCTCCTTGTTGGAGAAGGCGATGGCATGGACCACGAAGTCGAGACCACCCCACTTTTTCTCGATCTCCGCGAAGGTCGCGTCGATGCTCGCCGGGTTGGTGACGTCGCAGGGCAGGATGATGTCGCTGCCGATCGAGGTGGCGAGCGGCCGGACCCGCTTCTCCAGGGCCTCGCCCTGGAAGGTGAAGGCTACCTTGGCGCCGGCGTCGTGGCAGGCCTTGGCGATGCCCCAGGCGATCGAGCGTTCGTTCGCGACGCCCATGACGAGGCCTTTTTTGCCGGCCATCAAACTTGCAGCAGCGGTCATCCCCCGTTCTTAGCGGGGGACGGCATTTGGGACAAGATGCCGGTGGTGGAAGGCTCCAGACCCCCTCATATTGTGGTCATGATCCGCGAAACTTCCGATCCGCTGGAGCTTTTCGGCGCCTGGTACGCCGAAGCCGAGAAGACCGAACCGAACGACCCGTCGGCCATGAGCCTGGCGACCGTGGGGCCCGACGGCACGCCGTCCGTTCGCATGGTGCTGCTGAAGGACTTCGATCAAGCGGGCTTCGTCTTCTATACAAACTACGAAAGCCGCAAGGGCCAGCACCTCCTCGCCCATCCCAAGGCGGCACTTTTGTTTCACTGGAAGTCGCTCCGCCGGCAGGTCCGGATCGAGGGGCCGATCACCAAGACGGCATCCGGCGAGGCCGATGCCTATTTTGCGACCCGGGCCCGCGGCAGCCAGATCGGCGCCTGGGCCTCGGAGCAGTCGCGGCCCCTCGAGAGCCGGTTCGCTCTGGAGAAGCGCGTCGCCGAATATGCCGCCCGGCACGTGGTCGGCACCGTCCCGCGCCCGCCGCACTGGTCGGGCTTCCGCCTGCAGCCGGTACTGATCGAGTTCTGGCAGGATGGTGCCTTCCGCCTGCACGACCGGCTCGAATACCGCCGCGGCTCGCCCGCCGAGCCGTGGAAGACACGCACGCTCTATCCCTGATAGGGCATTGGCGATGAATCCCCAACGGTTGATGCGGCTGGCCACCGTGGCATCGATGGTGGTGGCTTTGACGCTCGTGGTCGCCAAGGCCGCGGCATGGTGGATGACCGATTCCATCAGCATGCTCTCGTCGCTGCTCGATACGTCGCTCGACCTGGTGGGGTCGACGGTGACGTTCTTCGCGGTGCGGCAGGCCCTCGTCCCGGCGGACGCCGACCATGGCTTCGGTCACGGCAAGGCCGAGGGGTTGGCGGGCCTTGTGCAGGCTGGCTTCATCGCCGCCTCGGGCATCGCGTTGTTGCTCGCGATCGGCGAGCGTCTGGTCAACCCGCATCAAGTCCAGAGAGAGGAGGTCGGTATCGCGATCAGTGCCCTGGCGGTAGTCCTGACATTGGCGCTCGTGACCTTTCAACGCCATGTCGTGCGGCGTTCGGGCTCGATCGCCATCGATGCCGATATGGCCCACTACCGGACCGATCTCGTGGCAAGCGTCGTTACCGGCTTCGGTACCTTCCTCTCCGGCCGCCTCGACGAGCCGTTGATCGACAGCGGTGTGGCGGCTCTGGTCGCATTGTACCTGATGCGCGGGGCCTGGCAGACGGGCCGTAGTTCGTTCGACATGCTGATGGACCGCGAGCTGCCCGAATCGGATCGCCGGCGGATCGAGGGCATTGCCCTCGCCAATGCTGCCGTGGCGGGCGTTCACGAGATGCGAACCCGCTCGGCAGGCCTGACGAGGTTCATCCAGCTCCATCTCGATGTCGACCGCGACTTGTCGCTGATTCGCGCCCACGAGATCAGCGACGAAGTCGAAGCCGAGATCCGCAAGGCCTATCCCGACGCGGAGATCATCCTGCACGTCGACCCTTCGCCCGCGCCATGACAAACCGCCCGTCCTTCGTCGTCGAGGACCAGTCCGAGGTCGTCGCCTTCCTCGAAGCAACGCTGAGGCCCGAGCGCAGGGTCGACACGCACGGCGCCATCGTCTTCCTGTGCCGCGACCGGGCCTACAAGATGAAGCGGGCCGTGAAGTTCCCCTACATGGACTTCTCGACCGTGGACCGCCGCGCCGCCATGTGTGCCGCCGAGATCGAGATCAATCGCCGCCTCGCGCCGGAGATCTACCTCGGCGTCGCCCCGGTCCTCCGCCGCGACGGAAGGCTGATGCTGGGCGATCCGGGCGAAGCGGCTGCCGACGCGGTGGACTGGCTGGTCGTGATGCGCCGTTTCGACGAGGACGGGCTGCTCGATCGCATGGCCACGCATGGCGCGCTGACCCCCGGGCTGATGGCGGCGCTGGGGGCGCGGGTGGCTCGGTTCCACGACGGGCTGCCAGCGATCACGACGGGCTTCTGCTCCCCGGACGACTATCGCCATTCGGTGGCGGCCGACGTCCGCCAGATGCGCGAGGCGGGCGAGCGGCTCGATCCGGCGACCAGCGAGGCGCTGGCCGAGGCGATGCCGAAGGCGCTGGAGCCGTTCGTCGACCTGGTGGCGCGTCGCGTGGCGTCGGGTGCGGTACGGCGCTGCCACGGCGATCTCCACCTGCGCAACATCGTCCTGCTGAACGGCGAGCCGGTACCGTTCGACGCCATCGAGTTCTCCGAGAAGATCGCCAACATCGACGTGCTCTATGATCTCGCCTTCGCGCTGATGGATCTCGCGCGGCAGGGACTGAACGCCCTTGCCAACCGGCTGCTGAACGAATGGCTGTGGCGCGTCGGCGAGACCGAGGGGGCGTCGCATGAGGAGGCCCTCGCCTTGCTGCCGATGTTCCTCGCGCGAAGGGCCTCGATCCGTGCCTATGTCGATTCGGCGATCACCGCCGTGAGCGGCGCCGACAACGCGCCGGCGCGCGCCTACCAGAAGACCGCGCTCGCGTTCCTGCAGCCTGCGCCGCCGCGCCTGCTGGCGATCGGCGGTCTGTCGGGCAGCGGCAAGACCACGCTGGCGCTGAAGCTCGCACCGGAGATCGGCCGCACGCCGGGGGCGGCGATCGTGCGAAGCGACGTCGAGCGCAAGCGGCAGGCGGGCGTCGCCCTCGAGGCGCGCATGCCCGAGGGCAGCTACACGCCGGAAGCGTCGGCCAAGGTCTATGCGTCGTTCCTGGCGCGCGCCGAGCGGGTGTTGCGCTCGGGCCACAGCGTCGTGATCGATGCAGTGTTCGCCAAGGCCGAGGAGCGCGCCGCCGCCGAGGCGCTGGCGCAGAAGGTGGGCGTGCCGTTCCAGGGCATCTGGCTCGATGTGCCCAAGGATGTCGCGCAGGAGAGGGTGGCGGCCCGCAAAGGCGACGCCTCGGACGCGACGCCCGAGGTGGTCGAGCGCCAATTCGGCTATGACCTCGGCGAGATCGACTGGGAGAGGCGCTAGGCCCGTCGCTTGGCCTCCGAGCTGCGCGGCAGCAGGCGTGCGAGATACTGGCCGGTATAGCTCTCGGCCACCTTCACGACCTCCTCGGGCGGACCTTCGGCGACGATCCGGCCGCCACCCGAGCCGCCGTCGGGGCCCATGTCGATGATCCAGTCCGCGGTCTTGATGACCTCGAGATTGTGCTCGATCACCAGCACCGTGATGCCGCCCTCGACCAGGCGATGCAACACCTCGAGCAGCTTGCGCACATCCTCGAAATGCAGGCCGGTGGTCGGCTCGTCGAGGATGTAGAGCGTGCGGCCGGTGGCGCGGCGCGACAGTTCCTTGGCGAGCTTCACCCTCTGCGCCTCGCCGCCCGACAGCGTCGT
>CAYRBQ010000070.1:0-2017 GCA_964422305.1 uncultured Reyranella sp.
CGAGAAGATGCTCGACGATTGCGACGCCAAGGTCCTGTTCCTGTCGGACCAGTACCGCGCGCTGGTCGAGCCCTACGAGGCGCGCCTCGGCAAGCTGATCGCCGGCGGCCGCATCGCCTACGATTTCACGCGGCCGGGCTGGCAGGCGTTCGAGGCGTGGCTGGCGACGGCGAGCGACGCGCCGTTCTCGGCACCCATCCAGCCGCTCGACGACTTCAACATCATCTACAGCTCGGGCACGACCGGCCTGCCCAAGGGCATCCTCCACTCGCACGCGCTGCGCAGCCAGCTTCCGGTGCGCTTCCCGGCCTTCGACTACGGGCCCGACACGGTCTCGATCGTCTCCACGCCGCTCTACTCCAACACGACCTTGGTCGCCTTGCTGGCGACCGTGGGCGTCGGCGGCACCTCCGTCCTGATGCGCAAGTCGGATGTCGTGAAGTTCCTTGAGCTCTCGCAGGCCGAGCGCGCCACGCATGCCATGCTGGTGCCGGTCCAGTATCAGCGCATCCTCGCGCATCCGGACTTCGACAAGTACGATCTCGGATCCTTCAAGGCCAAGCTCTCGACCAGCGCGCCGCTCAGGGCCCACATCAAGGCCGATGCGGTGAAGCGCTGGCCGGGCCGGCTGATCGAGATCTACGGCCTCACCGAGGGTGGCGGGAGCTGCATGCTCGAGGCCAACCTGCATCCGACCAAGCTGCATACGGTCGGCCTGCCGGGTTTCGGCGTCGAGCTCAGGATCCTCGACGAGCAGGGCGGGGAGCTGCCGCAGGGCGAGGTCGGCGAGATCGCCGGCCGCGCCGAGATGATGATGAAAGGTTACTACAAGCAGGACGACAAGACCCGCGAGCTCTTCTGGCACGACAAGGATGGCCGCCTGTTCTTCAAGTCGGGCGACATGGGCAAGATCGACGAGGACGGCTTCCTGATCCTGCTCGATCGCAAGAAGGACATGATCATCTCCGGCGGCTTCAACGTCTACGCCGCCGACATCGAGGTGCTGCTGCTGAAGCATCCCGATGTAATCGATGTCGCCGTGATCGGCGTGCCGAGCGACCAATGGGGAGAGTCGCCGATGGCGCTCTGCGTGCGTCGCGAGGGCGCCGCGGTCTCGGAGGACGAAGTGCGCGAGTGGGCCAACGACCAGCTCAGCAAGACGCAGCGGCTGGTGGCTGTGGAATTCCGCGACTCGCTTCCGCGCAGCACCATCGGCAAGATCATGAAGCGCGAGCTGCGTGCCCCCTACTGGGAAGGCCGCGCGGCCAAGATTTGAGGACAGGATGACCGAACCGACGCTCCGTTCCGCCCATCTCTTTACGCTGACCCTGAACGTCGATCCGAACTTCACGGATATCGGCGAGACGCCCTATGGCCGCCGCCGCATCGCCACCGTGACCGGCGGCACGTTCGAGGGCGAGGAGCTGAAGGGCACGGTATTGCCGTCGCCGGCCGGCGACTGGCTGCTGCAGCGGCGCGACGGCATCCTGATGCTCGACGTGCGGCTCACCCTCAAGACCGACGATGGCCATCTCGTCTATATGAGCTACCGCGGCATGCGGCACGGGCCGGCCTGGGTGATCGAGCAGCTCAACAAGGGCGAGAAAGTCGATCCCAGCCAATACTACTTCCGCGCCACGCCCTACTTCGAGACCTCGTCGGAGAAGTACCGTTTCCTCAACCGCATCGTCTGCGTCTCGACCGGCCGCCGCGAGCCGACCGGCCCTGTCTACGAGGTCTTCCAGATTCTCTGATGCCCGATCTCGCGACCCTTCTTCTCTTTTCCACGGCCTGCCTCGCGCTGACCGCGACGCCCGGCCCCGACATGCTGCTGATCGCCTCGCGCAGCGCGAGCCAGGGCAAGGCCGCGGGATTCGCGACCCTGGCCGGTATCCAGGCCGGCACCTATTGCCATGCGCTGGCCGCTGCCTTCGGTCTCTCGCAGCTCTTCCTGTTGGTGCCGCTCGCCTACGACATCGTGCGCGGCCAGGCGCAGACCGTGCACCAGCCCGACATC
>CAYRBQ010000070.1:2027-11592 GCA_964422305.1 uncultured Reyranella sp.
CATCGTGCGCTATGCGGGCGCGGCCTATCTGCTCTATCTCGCCTGGAAGACTGTCAGTGCCGGCGCGCCGGCTACGGCACCGCAGGCGGACGCCGTGCGCCGCACCGTCGGCACCATGTTCCGGCAGGGACTGCTCACCAACCTGCTCAACCCGAAGATGGCGCTGTTCGTCCTGGCACTGTTCCCGCAGTTCGTTCGGCCCGAAGCGGGTTCGGTCGCGCTGCAGATCATGCTTCTGGCCACCATCCTCAATGCGATCGGCATCGTGGTGAACGGCGCGGTGATCGTCGCGGCAAGCCGCCTCGGCCGCTTGTTCACGGGGGCCGGCCGCTGGCGCCGCCTGCCGCAGTATCTGCTGGGTGCGGTGTTCGCCGGACTGGCGATGAGGCTCGCCTTCGACTCGCGGCGCTAGCCGGCCGCGATCTTCTCCAGCACGGGCAGGATGTATTCACGGAACTTGGCCGGGTTCTCGCTCATCGGGAAGTGGCCGAGCTCCTTCATCACCTGTACCTGAACACCCGGGATCTGCGAGGCCGTGCGCAACGTGTCCTCGGCGGTGCAGGAGAAGTCGTACTCGCCGGTCAGCAGGTTGAGCGGGCAGACTCTGGTGTCGTTCGTCTTCACCTTCTCGCGCAGGTCGCCGTCGACGCGATAGAATTAGAGGTCGCCTTTGAAGATGCCGGGGCCGCCCTGCATGTACATCCAGAGCGTCTCGTGCCGGTTGACCGGTGGCGCCTGCGGCGCGACGAGCCCGGAGATCAGGGCGGCACAGACCTCGCCGCCATGGACGTCCGGGCGGTGCAGCCACGCGGTGTCGTACCAGGGCTGCTGGAAGTCGGCAGCCTCGAGGGCCACCAGCGCGCGGAACTCCACGGCGTGCGCGATCGCGAGGTTGAGCACGATGCGGCCGCCGATCGAGCAGCCCATCACGACCGGTCTGTCGAGTTCCAGGGCCTTGCAGAAGGCGCGGATGGCGGCGGTATAGGATGCCGTGGTGAGGCGATACTCGGTTTTCTCCCAGCCGTCGGGCGGCGTCGACTTGCCGTGCCAGGGCATGTCGAAGGCGAGCACGCGGAAGCGCTTCGTCACCTCGGGGTCGGCCAGCAGGTGGCGGAACTGGCGATTGTCGGCGCCGGCCGTGTGTAGGCAGACGAGGGGAATTCCGTTTCCGGCCTCCTCGAAGTAGATGCGGTGCGGCACGCCGTCGATCTCGAGCCGCACGTAGCGGCCAACCATGGGATCCAGAACGGGCGCCATGTCAGCCTTCCTCGAGGAGCCGGCGCGGCAGCGCCAGCAGGTCCTTGAAGTATTGCAGGTTCTGCAGCAGCGGCCGCAGGTCGCCGTCGAACGAGGCTTGGCCACGCTTGGTCAGCGCGAACAGGTCGTGCCATCCGGGATCGGGCACCTTCCGCCAATACTGCGTCCAGGCCTCGTCCGTGCCGCGCACCGTGAAGGCGGTCGACCGCATCAGCCGCGGCCCGCGGTCGAAGCCCGCGAGCGCGCCGTCGCGAAACGCGAGATGGAAGGTCTCGGTGCCGATCTCGATGCGACACTCGACGTTCAGGCAGCGGCCGCGACGTTGCAGATCGGTATCGTCGGCGATCAGGTCCGGGAGGCGGGCGAAACGGTCGGCAGGCGTCATTCCTGCAGAATGTACTCGATCGTAGATCCGTCGGAAGCCTTGAAAGCAGCCTTCACCCAGCGGCCTCGGTCGTCGAACCACTGGTCCATCTGGACGTCGCCGGAATAGGTGTAGCGCGTGGCCTGCAGGGTACCGTTCGCTGTCTTGATAGTCTCGCGCCCACCGGGAGTGATCCGGACCTTCGAAAGGTTACCGTTCTGGGTGTTGAGTATCGCCGACTGCTTCACCTGATCGAGGTTCCAGTGCGTCGTCGGCAGGGTGTTGGCCGGCATCGTCACCTGCCCGCTGCTGCCGTGCTGGAAGCCGAGATCGCTCGACGAGAGCTTCGTCGTGCCGCCGTCACGAACCACAGCGACGCCGTTCGCGGCGTTCTTGGCTTTCACCGTGTACTTGGTTCCGTTGTCGTCGGTCTGGGTGCTAATCGAGTCGAAGGTGTTGCCATTCCAGACTTCCTGCCCGCGATGCATGTAGCGGTACATGGTGAGCCCGAGCGCTCTCACCGCGAAGTCGATCGACGTCGTCACCGTCCGTGTATTGCCGTCGGTCTTGAAGGTGAGGACATGGGTGCCGATCCGCTCGCCGTTTCGGAAGGCCGCAAAGGTATGCGTCTCCCCGTAAGGAAAGCCCTCTGCCGCCTGCGCCGCGGCGGGTCCGCAGGAGGCCATGGCCATCAAGGCGAGGATCAGACGACGCATCCATCGGCTCCTTTAGGCATTATACGCCAGTTCGGACCGCCGGATCAGTCCCGCGTCATACGACCCGGTCGGCCCTCAGCCTGGCGATAACGTCAGGCTCGTATCCCAGTTCCTGCAAGATCTGGTCCGTGTGCTCGCCGAGCTTGGGCGCGCGCCGACGGATGGTGAGCGGCGTGCGCGAGAGCTTCACCGGCTCCTGCAGCACCGGCACCGGCTTGGCTGCCCCCGGGAACTCCATCGAATGGAAGAAGCCCGCTTCCTTGACGTGCTTGTCGTCGAGCGCCTGTTGCGGCGTGTAGACGGCGCCGGCCGGGATGCGGTTGGCCTCGAGCTGCTCCAGAGCCTCGGCTACGGTGCGGCCCTCGCACCACTTCTGCATGATGTCCGACAGCGCCTCTCCGTTGTCGCCGCGCGCCAGGTCGTCCTTGAAGCGCGGGTCGGCGGCGAGATCCTCGTTGCCCATCAGGCGGCACCAGCGGACGAACAGCGGCTGGCCGATTGTCATGGCGTAGATCCACCCGTCCTTGCACTTGAAGGTGTCGGAGGGGCCGGCCGTGAAGCCGCGGTTGAGTGTCGCCACGCGGTTGAGGTTCAGCATCGACTGCTCGATGAGATGGCCGTTGGCGATGTTGATGGCGGTGCGCAGCAGCGCCGTCTCGACCTTCTGGCCCTTGCCGCTGGTCGCGCGATCCATCAGCGCGGCCAGCACGCCCACGGTGGCGAGCAGCGCGGAGCTGAAGTCGACATAGGGGGTGTTGGCGCGGGTCGGCACCTTGCCGTCGCCCGACAGGTACATCGCGCCCGACATCGCCTGGCCGATCGTGTCGAAGCCGACGCGCGTGGCGTAGGGGCCTTCCGAGCCGAAGGTCGAGTTGGTCGCGAGGATGATGCGTGGGTTGATCGCCGACACGGTATCGTAGTCGATGCCCATCTTCTTCAGGTCTTCGTAGGGCAGGTTGGCGATGACCACGTCGGAGACCGCGACCAGCTTCTTCACGATCTCCCGGCCGGCCGGCTTCATCGGGTTCAGCGTGAGGCCGAGCTTGTTGCGGCCCATCTGGAGGAACATGGCACCGTCACCGCCCTCGGTGACCGGCGTCACCCAGCGATCCTCGCTGCCCTCCAGCTTCTCGACGCGGATCACCTCGGCGCCGAGGTCGGCCAGCATCGTGCCGCAGAACGGTCCCGCGATGTAGCGGCCGAAATCGAGGACGCGGATGCCTTCCAGAACGCCAGCCATCGAGCTGTTCCCTCTGCTTTTTGCCAGGCCGCACGGTGCGGCGGACGAGCAATAGCGCGACGGCGACCTTGACGACAAGAATGGTGGGCCCGGACGGTGCGCCGCCATACTGCCAAGCGGCACCGTCCGACCGTACTCGCCGTGGACTGCTACTCGAAGACCGCCGGCATGCCCGCCTTCTCGAGCGCCGTCTTGCGGGCGGCCATCCACGCCTTGGCGAAGGCCTCCTTGTCGGCCGGCGGACCCGACTTGGTGAAGTCGCTCCAAGCCTTGCCCAGTGTGTCCTGGCGCTTGACCAGCATGTCGTTGTGCTTCTGTGCGTCGGCCGTCCACGCGCCGGCTTCCTTCAGGGCTTTAACGGCTCCTTCGTGATAGGGCAGCACCCAGCTCAGGACCTGGCGCTTGACCTCCAGGCCGTCGGCGCCGGGCGCGCTGTCCTTGTACTGCGCATAGTCGACGATCATCGACTTGGTCATGGAATAGACGAGGTCCGGCTTCTCGCCGGCGTAGGCCATGAAGATGGGATAAGGGTAGGCCGGCAGCTCGAGGGGATTGGAGGGACTCAATCCGCCCGCGCCGCAGGTGGTCTTGTGCGGATAGAAGTAGGGACCGAGCTTGAGCAGCCTCGCCCAGCCCGCCTTGTCGGATGCCGGCGTCTGCGGCATCACCACACCGCGCGGCGACGTCTCGAGCTCGCGGACCTGGCCGGTGATGGTCGAGGCGATCGCCGCATCGACCTCGTTGTTGATCATGCCCTTCCACATGGCGCCGAAGCTCGAGAACTCGACGAGCTTGACGTCCTTCGGCGAGAGGTCGCCGAACGCCAGGATGGCGAAGGCGTTCTGGTTGAGGGCCGGCGAGCCGACGACGATCCCGATGCGCTTGCCCTTCAGGTCCTTGACCTCCTTGACGCCGGTGTCCTTGGCGACATTGAGCGTTATGCCGTTGCAGGAGGCGGCCGAGAGCATCAGCCGGAGCGGCTGCGGCCCCCAGTCCTTGACCGCGAACTCGAACACGCCTTCGGCGGCGAAGTAGCCGCCGATGCCCATGGCGGAGGCCTGCGCCCGGCCGCCTTTCAGAGGCGCCAGGCGGGCGATGTCGTTACCCGCGGGCAGGACGCGCAGGTCGCTCTTGTACTTTTCCTTGAAGACCTTGCCGACGGCGACGGTGATGTTGAAGCCCGACGTGCCGGTGTCGTAGGCCGTCATGGTCAACGTGTCGGGAAGCTTGATTTCCTGGCTCCATGCGGGGCCGATGCAGGCCGCAGCAGCGAGTGTTGCGGCAAAAATCGTTCTCCGACGCATCACCATACCCTCCCTTTGGTTGGCACTCCCTGTCGTTTCTCGAAGCCAGCGAGGGGACGCGAATCGGCGATCGCATTCGGCGGCCGCCGAATGCATGCTTCAACCAATTGCAGGAACCACGCTTCAGCGCGTGCCCCCTGACGCTCGCTCCCTGGCCTCTGCGACGGTGATTTCGCCGCTTGTTATTGTGACGATGATGGCGAGGGCAGGCCGCCAAGTCCAGCCGCTTCGTGGGGCGGCGGTCAGCCCGCCAGGCCGGGCTTCGCCCGGCGCATGAGCAGAACCGTGATCGCCACGGTCGGGACCAGGATGGCCAGGGCGAGCAGCTCCATGGTCGAATTGCCGACGCCCAGCAGCGCGCCGCCGGGTGTAGCAAGCACGAGGCCGCCGAAGGCGAGCGACACGCGCAGCGGCCATTCGAAGGAGCCGGTCCGTCGCAGGTCGCCGATACCTGCCTGGTATCCCTGGATGCCGCCGCAGATGAACACGATGCCGATCAGGGCCGTGACCATCAGATAGAGCGCCTCGAAGTAGGGAACGGCTTCACCGGGGCCGGCCGCTTGCAGGACGAGCGCCGGGTTCACGACGAAGAAGAACGGAATGAAGTAGATGATGCTTCCCACCCACATCGACTCCCAACCGGTCTTCATGGCGGGCGCGCCGGCGATGCCTGCCGCGGCGAAGGAGGCGATCGCCACCGGTGGCGTGATCGAGGAGAGCATGCCCCAGTAGAAGATGAACATGTGGACGGCCATCTTGTTGAGGCCGAGCTTTTCCAGGGCCGGCCCCACCAGGATGGCGAGGAAGATGTAGCAGGCCGTCGTGGTCAGCCCCAGCCCGAGGATCAGGCTGGTGATGGCGCACATGGCGAGCAGAAGCAGGGCGTTGCTGCCGGCCAGCGACAGGAGATCGTTGGCGAGCGAGGAGATGACGCCCGTCAGCGAGAAGGCGCCGATCAGCAGGCCGCAGCCGGCCAAGATGCCCACCAGCTCGACGAAGGTGCGGCCGTTCGACTCGAGGAACTTCACGTATTTCGCGAGCCCCCAGCGCTTCTCGCCGCCGAGCTCGTTCAGGACGACCAGGAGCAGCATGCCGCCGAGCAGCGGCAGCAGGATCGCGTTCATCCAGGCGTCGAACATGCCGGGTGCACCGGCCGGCAGCGCCAGCGCCTTGGCATAGGCTTCGCTGCGCATCGTCATGACGATCGTGGCGGCAATCGCGACCAGAAGGGCGATGGTGTTGATCGGCTTCCATCTGCCGGGCTGCTCCCACTGGTTGAGCACCAGCAGGAGGGCCGTCGCGTAGAACGGTGCATGGCTCTCGCGCTTGAAGTACAGCAGCATCACGATCAGCACGATGACCACGAAGGCGTAGTACCAGCCCTCCCTGAACGTCTCGGCAAGGCGCGGCAGCTCGCGCCGCTCGAGACCCTTCAGTCCGTGGCGTGCCGCATAGGCGTCGACCTGCATGAAGAGGCCCGCATAGTAGAGGACTGCGGGGATGACGGCGGCCAGTGCCACTTCGGCGTAGGTCGAGCCGATGAACTGCGCCATCACGAAGGCGGTGGCGCCCATCACCGGCGGCGCCAGCACGGCCCCGGTCGAGGCGCAGGCCTCGATGGCGCCGGCGTAGGAGGCACGGAAGCCGGTACGCTTCATCGTCGGGATCGTCATCGTGCCGGCGGTCAGCACGTTGCTGACGATGCTGCCCGACATCATGCCCAGCAGGCCCGACGCGAAGATCCCGACCTTGGCGGCGCCGCCTCGAAACGTGCCGCACAGCGCGAAGGCCAGGTTGATGAAAAACTTGCCGGCGCCGGTCATCATCAGGGCCGTACCGAACACCAGGAAGCCGATCACGACATCGGCGAAGGCCTGGATCGGGATGCCGAGCAGGCTCTCGGTCGAGAGGACATGGTAGGCCGTGGTCTGGTCGAGGGTCGACTGATTGCCCTTGAGCGGGCCCAGCCACGCCGCTCCGGCAAACAGCGGATAGACGGTGAACGGCAGCACGCACAGCATCAGGCTCCAGCCGCCGGTGCGACGGAGAGCCTCGAGCAGCACGATCCACATCACGTAGCCCGCCCAGATGATCGGGGCGGGCGGATCGCCGAATTCCCAGCCGAGCTCGGCCGCTTCGCGAATGTGCGCCATCAGATATCCAGACGCCGCCGCCGTCGCCGCGAAGAGCACGACGTCGTACCAGGGGATCCTCGTCAACGATGCCCTCGGGCTTCCCGGGAAGAGCAGGAAGGTGAACGGCAGCATGCACAGGATGAGGAGGTAGAAGTACTCGGTGTTGAGCTGCGTGAACCCGACGAAGAAGCGCAGCGCGAACTGCTGGTTGATGCACAGGAAGATGGTGACGCCGGTCAGCGCGACGAGGGCCCAGCGCCACGCCCCGCCGAGCGTACGTACGCGCATCGTCTCGGCCTCTGCGGGGCCGGTCTGGTGCGGGTCGTCGAACACGACCCGCGTCGCTTGATCGGTCATCGGCTGCGATCCGGACGCGCGCTATTCGAAGACGACGTCCATTCCGGCCTTCTGGAGTGCGCCGGCGCGGGCCTTCATCCAGCCCTCGACGAACGCCTTGTCGTCGGTGGGCGCGTTGGCCGCATAGGTCTTCCAGGCGTCGATCATCACCTGCTGACGCTTGATCAGGGCGTCGTTGTGCTTCTGGGCCGCGTCGGTCCAGACGCCCTTCTCCCTGAAGGCGCGGATGGTGCCGTCGTGATAGGGCACGACCCAGGTCAGGTTCTGAAGCGACAGCGCCATGCCCTCGGCGCCCGGCGCGCCGTCCTTGTACTTGTCGTAGGTGTCGATCATGGCCTTGGTGATGCCGTAGATCGTGTCGGCCGCCCGGTCGGCGTAGGTCATGAAGATCGGATAGGCATAGCTCGCCAGGACGAGCGACGTCTGGGCCGAGAGCCCGCCGGCGCCGCAGGTGACCTTCTGCGGGACGAAGTAGGGCGCGATCTTGTGGACGCGCGACCACCCCTGCTTGTCGTCGGCCGGGAACGGCGGCCAGACGACGCCGCGCGGCGAGCTGTCGGCCTCCTTGGACTGGCCGGAGATGGTTGAGCTGAGGGCGACGTCCGTCTCGTTGTTGACGAAGCCCTTCCACATGGCGTTGTTGGAGGAGAACTGCACCAGGGTGACGTCCTTCGCGGTCAACCCGCCAAACGCGATCAGCGCGAGCACACCCTGCGTCAGGGCGGGCGATCCGACCACGACGCCGACCCGCTTGCCCCTGATGTCCTTGACCTCCTTGACACCGGTGTCCTTGGCGACAGCGAGGGTGATGCCGTTGCACGCGGTCGCGGCCATCATCAGGCGCACCGGCTGGGGTCCCCAGCTCTTGCCGCCGAACTCGAAGACGCCTTCCTGGGCGAAGTACATGCCGATGCCCATCTGCGAAAGGATCGCGCGATTGGCCTTAACCGGGCCGAGGCGGCCGGTGTCGTTGCCCGAGGGCAGGACGCGCACGTCTGATCCCAGCACGTTCTTGAATTGCTGGCCGATGGCGACGGCGATGTTGAAGCCCGAGGAACCGGTGTCGTACGCGGTCCAGGACATTTCCTTCGGCACGGATTGACCGAAAGCGGGACCGCACGCGAGCAACGCGACGACGGCGCCCGCAACGACGGAGCGTCTGTTCATGATTCCTCCCTGAGCGCGGCGCCTTGTAGCCGGCGCTCATCGCGCCGGCATGTTGCCAAGCCGGGAGGAGTTGTTCAATCGAAGAAGGTGTTGGGTTTCAGGAAGACCGCCAGCATCAGGCAACCTTCGTCGGTCCACGCCTCGTGCCGGCTGCCGGCGCGCCGCCAGACGTATTGGCCCGGCCCGCAGACTCCGTCGTGGTCGGCGAACGAGCCTTCCAGGACGTAGGTCTGCTCGATCGCGACGTGCTCGTGACGCGGCAGCCGCGCGCCCGGCGCCCAGCGCATCAGCACCGTCGACATGCCGGTGTCTTTCTGTTCCATCAGGATCTTCCATTCGATCCCGGGGAAGCGCGTGGGCTGCCACGGCACCCTCGCGACGTCGACATAGGTCGAGTCGGCCACGAGGGGCATGGTTTCGGCGTTCATGCCGCAGCCCTCCGGCCGGCGCGCTGCCTGGCGGCCTTGAGCGTGCCGCCGCGCATCACATGGCCGGGCAGGGGACGGCCGACCACCTCCTCGGCGATCCTAGCGACCTCGATCAGCTTCTCGACGTCGAGGCCTGTCTCCACGCCCATCTCCTCGCACATGTAGGCGAAGTCTTCGGTGCAGATGTTGCCGACGGCGCCGTCGGTCGCGGCGAACGGGCAGCCGCCGAGGCCCGCGATCGAGGCGTCGAACTTGGTGACGCCGAGCCGCAGGCCGGCATAGGCGGCGGCCATGCCGGTGCCGCGTGTGTCGTGCAGGTGCAGCGAGATCTCGAGCTCGGGCCACTTGTCGCGGATCGCGCCGATCAGGCGCTCGACCGACTGTGGCGTGGCCCAGCCCATGGCGTCGGTGAGCTTGATGCCCTTCAGGCGGAAACCCGCCAGTTCCGCCTCGTCGAGCGCGAGCTGCACGCGCTGCAGGATCAGCGCCGTCGACAGCTCGCCCTCGTAGTTGCAGCCGAAGGCGCCGAGGATGGTGCCCCATTCGACCGGCATGCCGCGGTCCTTGAAGGTCTTGAGCGACATGCGCTGCTCGACC
>CAYRBQ010000071.1:0-11558 GCA_964422305.1 uncultured Reyranella sp.
CCCGATCTTTCCCCGTCGGAAACGAGTTAGATCGCTTCCTTGAGGTCCTTGGCGACGCGGAAGGCAACCTTCTTCGACGCCTTGATCTTGATCGCTTCGCCGGTCGCCGGGTTGCGGCCCATGCGCGCCGGACGGTTGCGGACCTGAAGGATGCCGAGGCCCGTGATGCGGACCTTGTTGCCCTTCTTGAGGTGCCGCACGACCAGCCCGACGAACTCGTCGAGGGCGCCGGTGGCGTCCTTCTTCGTCATGCCGGTCTTCTCGGCGAGCTCGGCCGCGACCTTGGACAGCGGAACGGTAGGAACGGAGGGTTTGGTAGCCATGTTGAGGGGTCCCTTACATTTTTCGTTTCGCCACCGTCGTCCTGACGCCCTCAGGGCCGACGTTGACGGCGCCAAGGTTATCCACGAATCGATCCCCCGCAAGGGCGGAATGCACGGAAAATGTCGATTCTTGGGGCTTTTTCGGCCATTTAGGCAGTCATCCACAGATTGCAGAGAGCGAGTAGCGTGTCGAGTCCCGGCCTGATCCCGACTTTCAGCACCGCCGTGAACACCTGGCAGTGCGACGAGAACGACCATCTGAACGTCCAGTTCTACACCGAGTTCGCCCACGAGGCGTCGGCGCACCTGCTCGCCCGCCTGGGCTTCGGGCCGCGCGCCCAGAGCGCTGCCGGTGCCACGACCGCGGCGCTCGACGACCATGTCCGCTATCTCCGCGAGTTCCGCGTCGTCGAGCCGGTCGAGGTCCACTCGGCGCCGGTCGAGGTCGGCGAGCGCCATCTCGTGGCCTATCACGAGGTGCGCAACCCGGCGGGCGGCCATGTCGCGGCGACGGTGCGACGGCGCATCGCCTGCAGCGAGAAGTGGCCCGCCGACTTCCGCGCCCGCGCCGAGGCCGCGATCGTCGAACTGCCGCAGGCCGCCAAGCCGCGCAGCGTCGGCAAGCTCGACCTGCCCGACCTCACGCTCGCGCGCGCCGCCGGGATCGGCCTGGTCGAGGTCGGCCGCACGCAGATCACGCCCGACGAATGCGACGAGCGGGCGGAGTTCCTGCCGCGCCACCAGTTCGGCCGCTACTCCGACGGTGCCCCGGTGCTGTGGAACCATCTCGGCTTCGATCGCGCCGCGATGCAGGGGCGCCAGGAAGGCTCGGTCGTGGTCGAGATGCTGAACCACTATCGCCGGCCGCTGCGCGCCGGCGACCTCGCCGTGGTGATGAGCGGCCTCGCCGCCTTCACCGACAAGGTTCTGACCTTCACGCATTTCCTGTTCGAGGCCGAGAGCGGCACGCTTGCTGCTTGTGCCGAGGCGGTGGGCATGAAGTTCGACCAGAAGGTCCGCAAGATCATGACCTTTTCGCCCGAGGATCGCGCCCGTCTCGCGGCGCGCCAGCTCAAGTTCTGAGGAGACGCAGGTGACTCCCGACTACGACGGACCGAAATTCGACGACAAGCGCCTGGCCGAGCTGAAGCAGGAGGTCGACATCCTGTGCAAGGCCGTGCTCGAGGCGTCGCGCGCGCGGCTGGCCTTCGACGACGAGCCCGCCGCCTTCGCGAGCCTGATGGCGAAGGAAGGCAAGTGAGCGATCTCACATTACAGGATCTCAGCACCGTCGCCGACGCGATCGCCGCGGGAAAGACCACGTCGCTGCAGGCGACCGAAGCCTGCCTCGCGCGCATCGAGGCGTGGCAGCCCCGGACCAACGCCTTCATCCGCGTGAAGAAGGAGCAGGCGCTGGCGCAGGCCCACGCGATGGACAAGGAGATCGCGGCCGGCAAGCGGCGCAGCCTGCTGCACGGCGTGCCGATGGCACATAAGGACATGTACTACCGCACGGGCGAGGTCTCGACCGGCGGCAGCACGATCCGCCGCAACTGGACAGCGACGAAGACGGCGACGGTGCTGGAGCGGCTCGACGCGGCGGGCGTGGTCGAACTCGGCTTCCTCAACATGGCGGAGTTCGCCGCGGGGCCGACCGGCCACAACGTGCACTTCGACCATTGCCGCAATCCCTGGGACCGCACGCGGGTCACCGGCGGATCGTCGAGCGGCTCGGGCGCCTCGGTGGCGGCGCGCATGGTCTACGGCGCGCTGGGCTCGGATACCGGCGGCTCGATCCGCCTGCCCGCCGCCGCATGCGGCGTGGTCGGCATCAAGGCGACCTACGGGCGCGTCAGCCGCGCCGGCGCGCTCGCGCGCTCCTGGAGCCTCGACCATGTCGGGCCGCTCACGCGCACCGTGCGCGACAATGCGAGGATGCTGGCGGTGGTCGCAGGCCACGATCCGGAGGATTCGACCACCAGCGAGAAGCCGGTGCCGGACTTCGAGGCCGGGCTGGTGGGCGGCGCGAAGGGACTCAGGATCGGCTTCGCACTTCCCGACGGGCTGGTGCCGGTCGAGGCCTCGGTCGGTGCGGCCGTGCAGGCGGCGGCCGATGCGCTGGGCAGGCTCGGCGCCACGATCGTGCCGGCGACGATCCCCGACTTCACCGCGCTCTATCGCGCCGCCGAGGTGATCGTGAAGTCCGAGGCGGCCGCCATGCACCGCCCGTGGATGGAAGCCGGCGAGCCTTACGCCAACCAGGTGCGCACGCGCATGGAGGCGGGCTTCTTCATCCCGGCGACGCACTACATCGACGCGCTCAGGCTGCGCGCGCACTTCGTGAGGGAGTTCCTGGCGACGGCGATGGAGGGCGTCGACGCCGTCCTGATTCCGGCGATCCCCTTCCCCCTCCCCACCATCGAAGAGACGGACACCGAGACCAAGGGTGGACCGGCGGTGCTGAAGATGGTGGCGAGCTTCACCGGCCTCACCCGCCCGTTCAACACGCTCGGCATCCCCGCGCTCTCCGTGCCTTGCGGCTTCGACGCCAACGGCGCGCCGATCGGCCTGCAGCTCATCGGCCGGCCGTTCGACGAGGCGATGGTCTACCGGATCGGCCACGCCTACCAGGGCGTGACCGACCATCATCTTAGATCACCCACCTAGGACGGCGGATACCATAGAACGATGTCGCCGGCAGTGCTGGAAGGATGTCCGGACTTGGGCTGCGGCGGCCGATAGACTTTAGCAATGAGCGGCGCCCTATGCGCTGCAAGAAATGGTTCGACCTTCGGCATGGTCGAAACAAAATTCGCCGCAAGGTCAGCGAGGGGAACCTTCCCTACAACGACGAGCAACTTGACCCTGTGTCTTATGACAGCGTCGCGTTCGTTGGGCTTGTAGCGAATACGGGCATCGTGAGTGATCGCCACCCAGCCATTCGCTCCGACCGTCTGTAGCCACTCTTCATCGGGACAATCCGGCCTGAAGTGGTCGCGGTGCCGCTCAACAGTCAGGCCGGCGGCCACAAGAATATCCGGAAAACGGTTGCCGAGATCTCGATCTGTGAAGAAGACAACGCTCAAGCCGCCCGCTCATACAGAACAGCTTGCTCCACTTCCGCTTCGCTCAGATCATAGTCGGAAGCAATCTCTGAAACTCCTTCACCGGCATCAATTCGAGAGGCAATTGCACCGGTTCCAATGCCCATACGAATCACAACGGGACGTCCGAAGGCGATTGTCGCATCAATCGCAATTTGCCGGCTTGCAGACGGAACCTCACTCGACACAAACGGATAGAGGCGAACGGGGAAGCGTCGCTCATCCCATTCGACACGAGCCAGGTGATCCTGAAAGAGCCGCCGCATGGCGAGCTGCCCAGAAGCCGACAGTTCGATCAGCTCGCCGTATCGCTCGAGAAGAAGTTCACCGCCTTGAGTTCTCAAGTCATTGCTGCGCAACAGGCTGGCAATTCCAAGGGACTTCTCGGCGTAGGCAACGGCCTTGCGCACTTCCCTGAGCGATACTCCGTGCTCAGTCCTCAGAGATCGCAGAACATGAGCTTCGATCAAGTTCCAGAACGACAGCGTCGGCGGTTTCCGCGAGGGCGGATGGATCAGGGGCCGGAAATGCCCAATGCCATCCGCCTTCGGATAGGGTCTGCCGACGACCCATGACCGCAAGGTGGCGTCCGCCACCTTCAGGTAGCGCGCAGCCTCGGCCAGCGAATAGGCCGGTTGGTCTCTAGGGTCGAAGGTTCCGCTCCTCATGATCCTCGTTCGGAGGTCGTACATTTTGACCGAGAAAGTGCCGCTTGGCGAGAGTCCAGAAGAGACCTCATACTACGAGGTTGACCGTCACGCTCTTGCGCTGGGTGAAGCTGTCGAGCATGCCCTCGAGCGAGAACTCGCGGCCGAGGCCCGACTGCTTGAAGCCGCCGTAGGACATGCCGGGCGTCTGGCCGCCGCCCTGGTTGACCTGCACCCAGCCCGACTCGATCGCATGCGCGGCGCGCAGGCCCTTGCCGATGTCGTGCGTCCAGACATAGGCCGCGAGACCGTAGTGGCTGTCGTTGGCCATGCGGATCGCCTCGGCCTCGTCGCTCCAGCGGATCGCCACCAGCACCGGCCCGAAGATCTCCTCGCGGGCGAGGCGCCAGTCGTTCGAGCGGTCGGCGAACACGGTCGGAATGGTGAAGTAGCCCTCCGACAGCGGCCCGTCCTTGGGCGGCAGGCCGCCGAACACCAGCTTGGCGTCGGAGCGCTTCAGGCCCTCGTCCACGTACTTGCAGACCTTGGTGTACTGCTTGTTGTTGATGATCGAGCCGATGTCGGAGGCCTCGTCGAGCGGGTCGCCGATCTTGAGCGCCGTCGTCTTCTTCTCGAGCTTCTTCAGGAAGCTGTCGAAGATGTCCTCGTGCAGGAAGAGACGCGAGCCCGCCGTGCAGCTCTGGCTCTGCCGCGTGAAGCGCATGGCGTTGATGATGCCGTCGACCGCCCAATCCTCGTCGGCGTCGGGATAAACCAGCGACGGGCTCTTGCCGCCGAGCTCGAGCGACACCGGCACGATGCGTTCGGCCGCCGCACGCATGATCACCTTGCCGACCTCGGTGGAGCCCGTGAAGGAGAGCTTGGCGATCTTGGGATGCTCGGCGAGCGGCCCACCGCACTCCGCGCCGTAGCCCGTGATGACGTTCAGCACGCCCGGCGGCAGGAAGTCCTGGCAGATGTCGGCCATCATCAGGACGCCCATCGGCGCATCCTCGGCAGCCTTCATCACCAGCACGTTGCCGGCGCAGAGGGCGGGCGCGATCTTGAGCGCACCCAGCATGACCGGTGCGTTCCACGGGATGATGGCGCCGACGATGCCGATCGGCTCGCGGCGCGTGTAGGAGAGCACGTGCTCGCCGAGCGGCACGGTCTCGCCCTTCAGCTCCGAGGCGAGCCCGCCGAAATAGCGGAAGATGTCGGCCGTCAGCCTGGCCTCGCCGCGGGCCTGGGTGCGCAGCGCATTGCCGGTCTCGAGCGCGATGGTGCGCGCGAGCTCCTCGACGCGGGCCTCGATCGCCTCGGCGATCTTGAGCAGGAGCTTGCCACGCTCGCGCGGCACCATGTTCTTCCACGCCGGGAAGGCCTTGTCCGCCGCCGCGACCGCGGCCTCGACGTCGGCTGCCGCCGCGCGCGGCACTTCGGCCACCGCCGTACGCTTGCCGGGATTCTCTACGGTGATGCGCTGGCCGGATGCGCTGCCGACCCACTTGCCGCCGATCAGCATGCCCTTGGGGTGATAGGTGCCGGCGGGCTGCGACTGCGGCTTGAGCTGGGGGACGGTCGTCGACATGCGGATCCTCCGGTTACGAAAACGGCGCGGAGTTTGGCCCGCACGTCACCGGGGAACAAGGGCGCCGATTGCCAGATCACCCCTTCCTCTTCGTGGACTTACGATGGCGTTTCCGTCGGGCGGTCAGCTCGCCGTACTTCATGCCCTCGAGCTTGAGCCCATCGGGGTCGAGGAAGAACACGGCGTAGTAGTCCTCGTAGTACTCGTCTGCCGGATCGACGATGCGCACGCCCTGCCCTTCGAGGTAGCCCTGCAGGGCGTCGACGTCCTTCCGGCTGCGCAGCTCGAAGGCATAGTGGTGCAGGCCGACATCGCCGATGCGGTGCTTCTTGCGGCCGTCGGCCGCGGCGATCCAGTAGCGCGTCTTGCCGTTGGTCCAGCCGATGGTGCTGCCGTAGTCCTCCGAGACCTCGAAGCCCAGGAAACCGAACAGGCCCGCGTAGAACTTGCGCGACTTGTCATAGAAGCTGACCCTGATCGAGATGTGGTAGATGCCGACGAAACGGGATGGGGAGCGAGGCATGGCGATCCACCGGTATTCGGTGGTCACAAAGGGCCGAATATCCGATTGTTGCGCAGCTTAGACGGGGAAGATCATGAAGGCATTTCTGGGCGGTTTCGTGCTGGCGTCGGCTCTCCTGAGCGCGGGCGCCGCCGCTGCCGGCACGCTCGACGACATCCGCAAGAGCGGCGTCATCCGCGGCGGCATGCGTCCCGACGCCGCCCCCTTCGCCTACGCCAACGCCCAGGGCCAGCCCGGCGGCTTCATGGTCGAGCTCTGCGCCAACGTCACGCGCGAGATCGCCAAGCAGCTCAATATGCCCAACCTCCGGATCGAGTTCCTGCCGGTCACCACCGAGAACCGCATCGACATGGTGCGCCAGGGCAAGATCGACCTGCTCTGCGACTCGCTCACCGAGACCTTGGAGCGCCGCGCGCTGGTCGACTTCTCGATCACCACCTTCGTCGACGGCACCAGCTTCGCCATCCGCAACGACGGCCCGCAGGACATCCAGAAGATGGCTGGCAAGAAGGTCGGCGCGATCGCCGGCACCCTGACCGAGGAGGAGCTGAAGAAGGGCCTGGCTTCGGTGCACGTCAACGCCACCATCGTGCCCTTCACCAAGCCGCAGGACGCCATGGCGGCGCTCGAGAAGGGCGAGATCGCGGCCTATTTCGCCGGCGGCGCGATGCTCACGGCGCTGATCAAGGACCACAAGGACGCCTCGAAGATCCTGCTCGCCAACACCTATCTCAGCATCGAGCCCTTCGCGCTCGCCATGAAGCTCGGCGAGAGCGACTTCCGCCTCGCGGTCGATCGCGCACTGAGCCACATCTACAAGTCGGGCCGGATCGCCACGATCTTCTCCGACGTGTTCGGCAGGAACGCGCGGCCGACGCCGCAGCTCCAGACGCTCTACATGATCGCCACCTTGCCGGAATAGGCGCGAGAGCCTATCTCCGGCTGCGATGTCGAAACCCTTCCGCCTTTCCGTCCTCGACCAGTCGATCGCCGTCTCCGGGCGGCCGCACGGCCAGTCGATCCGCAACACCGTGGCGCTCGCTGAGCATTGCGAGGCGCTGGGCTACGAGCGCTTCTGGGTTTCCGAGCACCACAACCATCCGACGATCGTGGGCACCGCGCCCGAGATCGTGATGGCGGCGATCGCGGCGAAGACCGAGCGCATCAGGATCGGCAGCGCCGGCATCATGCTGCCGCACTACTCTCCGTTCAAAGTGGCCGAGGTGTTCCGCGTGCTCGACGCGCTGGCGCCGGGCCGCATCGACATGGGGCTGGGCCGCGCGCCGGGCTCCGACGGCCGCACCGCCTACGCGCTCAATCCCGCGGCCAACGAGCGGCCCGAGCATTTCCCGGCCGACGTGCGCGACCTGATCGCCTGGGTGCACAACGAGCCGCTGGTCGACCGCCATCCCTTCGCGGCGGTGAAGGCCTTCCCGCAGGGCGAGACCGCGCCCGAGGTCTGGATCCTGGGCAGCTCGGACTACGGCGCGCAGGTCGCCGCCCTGTTCGGCCTGCCCTATTGCTATGCCTGGTTCTTCAGCGACGGCGCGGGCGGCGAGCGCGCCATCCAGCTCTACAAGAAAAACTACCGGCCGAGCACACGCCATCCCGAGCCGCGCTCGGGTCTCTGCGTCTGGGCGCTGGCGGCGCCCTCGATGGACGAGGCGCAGCACCATTTCACGTCGCGCGCCCTCTCCCGCATCAACCGCGACAAGAACGTGCTGGGCCCGCTGCTGCCGCCCGACGAGGCCGCCAAGGCGCCGCTCGCTCCTCACGAGCTCGCGAAGATGGAGCAGTTCCGCAAGGACTCCTTCGTCGGCACCGGCCCCGAGGTCGCGGCCCGCATCACCGAGCTCAAGGAGCGGGTCGGCGTCGACGAGATGGCCGTCGTCACCTGGACCTACGACGAGGAGGTGCGGCGACGCAGCTACACCCTCCTCGCCGAAGCCTACGGCTTCGCGCCGAAGTCCGCCGCCTAGCGCGGCTCGGTCCAGCTTTCCGAGAAGGCCAGCGCCGAGGTGCTGAAGGGACGGCCCTCGCGCTCGCGCGGCCACGGCTTGCCGCGCGCCTGCTGGCCGTTCAGCGTCAGCCGGCCGGAGAGCGCGGGCACCAGCACGGTGCAGACGCCGTAGGGCCGCGGGTTGGGCGCCTGGTTGGGCTCGGTGTGGATCAGCAGCGGATCGCCGATATCGTGCCAGGTGAGCGCGATCTCGGCGTCGGCGGCGGAGACGTACTCCGTCCAGAAGTAGCGCGGGTCGCCGGCCTTGCTGAAGTCGGCGTCGATCACCGGGATCGTCGTGTCCTTGAGCTCCGGATTGAGCATGCCCTGCACGGTCTGCTGCAGCCAGCGCGCCATGGCGATGTTGTCGGAGTAGATGCGCCAGTGGCCGTGGGTCAGTTCGCTCTTGAGGTAGAGCACATGGCCCGGCCCCATCGGGCAGAACAGGATCCGCCAGTAGCTCGCATCCGTGGAGTTGGGGTCGCCGTCCTTCTCACTGAGGCGGAGGAACGGGTTCTCGCCCGTCAGGACGACGCGGTGTGGATCTGCAACGGCCATCTTCTTTCTCCCCTGCCGGAACCGCCCAAAAAGGCCGGCGTTTCGTGGACCGGCCGGAGAGCCTATCAGGAGGCGTCGAAATGGGCGAAGGGTTTGGTCGGACGACAAGGCTTTTGGTGGCGGTCGTCGGTGTATCGGTCCTGTCACTTGCAAGCGTCGCCCAGGCGCATAACGATCCGCCGAGCCGCGTCGGCCGTCTCGCCTTCGTCGACGGTACCGTCTCATTCCATGACGACGAGGAGACCGGATGGAGCAAGGCGGTCGTCAACACGCCGCTGACCACCGGCGATGCGCTCTGGACCGAACCCAACGCCCGCAGCGAGATTTCCGTCGCCGGCACGCGCATCCGCATGGAAGGCGGCACCGAACTCGGCATCGCCCAGCTCGACGACTCCCAAGTGCGCCTGCAGATGCCGCAGGGCCGCATCGACGTGAAGACCTTCGCCATGGATGCCGCGCAGCCCTATCAGATCCAGACCCCGCGCGGCACGATCACGCTGCAGCAGCAGGGCGACTACTATGTCGAGGCCGGCACGGTCGAAGACCCGACACGTCTCGGCGTGCGCGCCGGTGCGGCCCAGATCGAGGGACTCGACGGCGAGGTGCTCGCGGTCCGCGCGGGCGAGGTCGGCGAAGCCATGGGCGACGGCAGCGCCATGCAGCTCCGGACGATCCGCGCCACGCCGCCGGCTCCGCCGGCCTACTGGGCCAACCGCGACCGCCAGGTGGTCTATGACCAGCCGCCGCAGTACGTGCCGGCCGGCATGACCGGCTACGAGGACCTCAACGCCTATGGCTCATGGTCGAACGACGGCACCTACGGACAGGTCTGGTCGCCGCGCAACGTGCCGTCGGGCTGGGCGCCCTATCGCACCGGTCATTGGGCCTATGTGAAGCCGTGGGGCTGGACGTGGATCGACGAGCAACCGTGGGGCTTCGCGCCGTATCACTACGGCCGCTGGGCCAACAGCCAGGGCCGCTGGGTCTGGGTGCCGCCGCAGCGTGAGCAGCGGCCGGTCTATGCGCCGGCCCTGGTCGCCTTCGTGGGCGGCATCGAGCTCGCCGTGACGCTGGGCAACCAGAGCACGGCACCGGTCGGCTGGTTCCCGCTGGGACCGCGCGAGGTCTACGTGCCGTCGTACACAACCAACCGCGACTACTATCGCCGCCTCAACCGCGCCGCGCAGATCCAGGATCGCGATCTCGACGACCGTTGGGAGCGTGCGCAGCGGCGCGAGGCCTTCATCGCCGGGCGCAACTCGGTACTCATGAACCAGCGCTTCGCGACGGTCGTGCCGGCGCAGGCCTTTGTGCAGTCGCAGCCCGTGCAGCGCACGGCGCTGCGCGTGGCGCAGGATCGCGTCGCGGCTGCCGCCGTAGCGCCGGTGTCGGCACCGCCCGCGCCGACGGCTTCGGTCGCCGCTGTGGCTGCGATGCCGGCGGCGCCCGGCAACGAGGCGAAGGCTGCCGAGCAGAAGGCGCCGGCAGCGGCTCCCGCTTCTCCCGCTGCGACGGCCACGATCGATGCCAAAGCGAAGGCCGACGCCGAAGCGAAGGCCAAGGCCGCCGCGCCCAGCATCGCGGTGAGCAAGACCGCCGTGGCCGAGATGCCGACGCTCGCCAAGCCGGCGACAACCGAGACCAAGAAGCCGGCATCGCCAGGTCCCAAGGTCTCGGCGACCGAGCTCAAGGCCTCGACCGATGCGAAGGACGCCAAGCCGGCAGCGCCACAGCTCCGCCCGCGCGTGGGCGCTGCGCCGCCGCAGATCAAAGAGACAGACAAGCCCGCAACGGCTCCTGCGCCGGCACCCGCCCCGCAGGCCGCTCCGCAGGCTCCAAGCCAGAGCGTGCCGAAGCAGGAGGGACCGCGTCAGGCCGCACCGGCTCCTGCGCCGCCGAAGCCCGAGGCCCAGCCGCAGCGGCAGGAGACGCCGCGACAGGCAGCGCCCGCGCCGCAGCGGCCGGAGGCTCCGCAACAGCAGCCGAAGCAGGCTGCTCCGGCGCCGGCTCCCGCGACTGCTCCTCAACAGCAGCCCCAGCAGAGGCAGGAGCAGCCGCGCCAGGCAGCACCGCCGCTGGCTCCGCAGCAGCAGCGTCCTGAAGCACAGCCGCAGCGCCCGGCACCGCAGCAGGCGCAGCCGCCGCAGCAACATCCTCAGCCGCCGCAGCGCCAGAACAACAATGAGCGCAAGGCCGACGACCGGCCGCAGCAGCAGGGTCAGGCACCTGCCCCGGCGCCTCAGCGCCGGGACAATGACCGCAACGACCGCGACGACAAGAAGTAGGTCGGCCTAGAGGACCTGATTGCGGAGCGTCGTCTCGCTGTTCCAAAGACGCTCGAGGTTCTCGATCAGGATGTCGATGACGTTGTCCTCGTAAGCGCGCGTCTCGCCCGCCGTATGCGGCGTGATGAAGACGTTGGGCAGCGTCCAGAGCGGCGAGGAAGCCGGCAACGGCTCCTCCGCCGTGACGTCGAGCGCGGCCGCCCAGATCCTGTTGCCCTCCATCGTCCTGATGAGAGCCGCCTCGTCGGCGACCTTGCCGCGCGCGACGTTGACGAAGACCGACGAGGGCTTCATCGCGGCAAAGGCCGCCGCGCTCATCAGGCCTGTGGTCTCGGGCGTGAGCGCACAGGTCAGCGCCACGATGTCGGCCTGGGGGACCAGCTTCACCAGATCGCCCATGCCGTAGATCGAGTCGGCGCCGTTCTCGCCCTGCGACGGATCGCGGCGGATGCCGATCACCTTCATGCCGAAGGCCTTGCCCAGCATGGCAAGATGGCTGCCGATGCGGCCCATGCCGACGACGAGCAG
>CAYRBQ010000072.1:0-11321 GCA_964422305.1 uncultured Reyranella sp.
TCCTCGACTTATCCACAGATTCGAGTTGCAGGTTCAGCAGGAATAGGCTAGGAAATTAACTACACTTCCGACCATAGCGTCGGCGCCCCGCCCGGGGCTCCTTCCTCGAAGCATCGAGGCCGGAGCCGCCGGGCTTTTTGTTTCCAATTCGAGCCCAACGCGTCGCCCGGCACGGGCGGCGCCCGAGAGGAGAACTGACGATGACCGAGTCCCTGATCGCACCGGATCACATCGCACGAGGTGCCGAGGGCGACGTCGTTCCGCCCGGTCCCGAGGAGCGCGCCGCGTCCGACGCCGCGGCGGCGATCTACCGAGGGCCGGACGCGGAGACGGCAGCGGAGGCGGCGGAGCCGCCGGCGGAAGCGAAAGCTCCCGAAACGGCGGAAGAGGAAAAGGGGGCGGAAACGCCCCCTTCTTCGTATGAGCCGTTCGCGCTGCCCGAGGGCGTGACGATCGACACGGCGGCGCTCGAGGTGGCGCAGTCGCTGTTCGCCGAGGCGAGGCTCAGCCAGCCCCAGGCGCAGAAGTTCGTCGATCTCTACACGGCCAAGATGAACGAGCTGACCCAGCGCCAGGTCGCGGCGGCGGAGGACCGCCAGGCCGCCTGGGTCGCCGAGGTGAAGAACGATCCGGAGCTGGGCGGGAGGCGGTTCGAGGCCGCCCGCGCCGCAGCCCAGAAAGCGCTCGCCCGCTTCGGCACGCCAGAGCTCAGGCAGACGCTGAACGATCTGTGGGTCGGCAACAACCCGCAGCTCTTTCGCTTCTTCGTGCGCGTCGGCCGGGCGATGTCGGAGGACGGGTACGCGGGCGCCGCTGCCGGTGTCGCGCGAGCCTCGGCCGCCGAGACGCTCTATCCCAACGACAAATAGCAACACAGGAGAGAACGAATGGCCGCCATCGGCAACACGGCGCTGACCTACGCGGACTGGGCCAAGCGCTACAACGACGGCAAGATCTCGGTGATCGTCGAGCTGCTCGCGCAGACCAACGAGATCCTCGACGACATGCGCTGGGTCGAGGGCAACCTGCCGACCGGGCACCGCACCACGGTGCGCACCGGCCTGCCGGAGGGTACCTGGCGCCAGCTCAACTACGGCGTCCAGCCGACCAAGAGCACGACCGCCCAGGTCAACGATTCCTGCGGCATGCTCGAGACCTACAGCGAGATCGACAAGGCGCTGGCCGACCTCAACGGCAACACCGCCGAGTTCCGGCTGAGCGAGGACAAGGCCTTCCTCGAGGGCCTGTCGCAGCAGATGGCCGAGACGATCTTCTACGGCGACACCGACGATACGCCGGAGAAGTTCACCGGCCTCGGCGCTCGCTACAACAGCTTCGACGCCGAGGCCAAGACCGGGCAGAACATCATCGACGCCGGCGGCAGCGGCTCGACCAACACCTCGGTCTGGCTGGTCGTGTGGGGCGATCTCACCGTGCACGGCATCTTCCCCAAGGGCAGCAAGGCCGGCATCCAGATGCGCGACCTCGGCGAGCAGACGCTGACCGACGCGCAGGGCAACCGCTACCAGGGCTATCGCACCCACTACAAGTGGGACGCGGGCCTCACGGTGCGCGACTGGCGCTACGCGGTGCGCATCGCCAACATCGACGTCGGCTCGCTGGCCGGTGGCACGCCGCCCGACCTGATCAAGTACATGATCCAGGCCACGCACAAGGTACCGTCGCTGAAGACCGGCCAGCCGGTCTTCTACATGAACCGCACCGGCCGGCAGTGGCTCGATATCCAGGCCGCCACCAAGGACAACGTGATGCTGAAGATCTCGGAGTTCGAGGGCCGGCCGGTCCGCGAGTTCCTCGGCATCCCGGTCCGCACCTGCGACAAGATCGTCAACACCGAAGGCCGCGTGGTCTGACGCGGCCGCGAACACAGGAGCACAAGCATGTACATCGATCGTCAGAACCTGTTCGGCCGGGACCAGGCCGTCACCGCGAGCGCGCCCAGCACCGACTACATCGACTGCGGGGCGGCGCGCGACATCGGCAGCGGCACGCCGCTCGAGATCCTGGTGCTGTGCACCGAGGCCGTCACCGCCGCCGGCGCCGCCACCGTCACGGTGGCGCTGCAGAGCGACGACAATCCGTCGTTCTCCACGCCCGCCAACCTGGTGCTGAGCGACGCCATCCCCAAGGCGGCGCTCATCCCGGGCGTGGAGCTGCTGCGCGTGCCGGTGCCGTACGGCTGCGAGCGCTACCTGCGGCTGCACTTCACCGTCGGAACGGGCCCGCTGACCGCGGGCAAGTTCACGTCCGGTCTCGTGCCGATTCGCCAGGCCAACACGGCCTACGCGTCGGGCTACGTGGCGTAACAGGGAGGCGGCGCCGGCGCGATCGAGGCGTGCTCGTCGAGTAAGCGGGTGACCCGGGCTCCGCCCGGCTCTCTCCCAGCCGCCGCGCGCCGCGCAGCCTCCCGGGCGGCGGAGGAGAAATCCTCCGCCGCCCTTCTTTTTCTCTCATGACAGGGCAAGCCATGCCGAACGCCGAAGTCGATCTCTGCAACCGCGCGCTGTCGCGGCTGGGCACGCGCGCCACCATCGCCGCGCTCAGCGAGAACAGCACCGAGGCGCACACCGTCTCGATCTGGTACGCCGCCACGCGCGATGCGCTGCTGCGCGCCCACGACTGGAACTTCGCCCGCCGCCGGGTCGCGCTGGCCGAGCTGGGCTCGCCGTCGCCACGGGACAAAGGCGGCTGGGCCTATCGCTTCGCGCTGCCGTCCGACTGCCTGCGCCTGCTGCGGCTGGAGGCGCCGCCCGGCCAGCCGTCGCCGCGCTTCGAGGTGGCGGGCGATGGTGCGGGACGCGTCGTGCTCTGCGACGAGGCCGCGCCGCTCGCCGTCTACACCGCGCGCATCGCCGATCCCGCCCTGTTCGATCCCGGCTTCGCCCAGGCGCTGGTCGACCAGCTCGCCGCCCATGTCGCCTATCCGGTGACGCAGAAGACCGACCTCGCCGTCCGGTTGGCCCAGGCCGCGCGGCTCGCGCTCGCCGAGGCGATGGCGGCGGACAGCGGCGAAGCCGGCCGCGACGGGGAGGAGACGCTGCCCGACTGGATCGCAGCGCGAGCCTGAGGGCGCGCGGCCGGAGGTCCGGAGTTCCTGCTGTCGCCGCCCGCCGGCCGCTTTATAGTCTCGACGTTCGAGGATGCCGTGGAACTGAGTGCCAACCCCTTCGCCGAGAAGACCCTGAGATACGCCGGCATCGGCCTGGTGGGTCTCGGGGCGGCGACCGCGGCGATCGACCTGTTCGCCGATCTGCGCCTGGGCGGGGCCGATTTCTGGTCGCGGCTGGTCAAGTTCGAGGTCTCGCTCGCGCTCCATTTCTTCACCCTGGCGCTGGTCATCCAGACGCTGAACGGCGCCTGGCGCGGCTCGCTGCTGCTGGCCGCGCTGGCCGGGGTCACGGCGGCGGCCGGGCTCGGCGAGACCTTGTGGATGATGGTGCTGGGCGCCATCGCCTTCGCGCCCACGCCCGACCTGGTGCGCTTCACCTACGGCCTGATGGGCGCCGGCACCGTGGCCATCATGGTCTCGGCCTTCCTGGTCGGCCTGGCGGTGGCGTTCGACCGGCGCTCGCGCGCCACCTCGCCGCTCCGGATTGCCGTCGTGATCGGCCTGGTCGGCGGCGCCGCGCTCACGCTGCTGGTGGGGCTCGTGCTGGGAGAGCGCGGCACCAGCCATGTCGGCGTCCATCCGCGCGGCGGCGCGGTGGTGCCCTTCCTCGGCTGGTCGCTGGTGGTGGGCGACCTGCGCACGCCCAACTTCTTCGCCCTGCACGGCATGCAGGCCGTGCCGTTGTGGGGCTGGCTGGTCACGCGCCGGTTCGGCGGCGGAACGGCGATCGCGCTGGTGATCGCCGGTGCGGCGGTCTGGATGGCGCTGACCCTGTTCCTGCTCGAGCGCGCGCTGAGCGGCCGGCCGATCTTCTAGAGTCTTTCCGAAGGCCTCATCCTGAGGAGCCATGCGAAGCGTGGCGTCTCGAAGGATGAGGTTGTGCAGAGGCTTCAGTCCGAGACGGAAAGACTCCGGAGGCCCGCTAGCGGGCGCAGGCCACCTTTATCTCGGGGGCGATCGCGGCGGCGAATTTCGCTGCACCGCCGGCCGTGAAGTGGCCGGGATCGTCGGCGAAGTCGGCACGCCGCAGCGTGCCGGCCGGAACGTCGATATAGGTGTCGCCCAGTCGCGCGGCCTCGCGCTTCAGGACGCCGTTCAGCCAGTCGATCATGCCCGCGACCTCGCGCCCGGGCATGCGCAGCCAGCCGTCGCCGGGCGAGGTCGCGAGCCACTCGACGTTCATGAGCTGGCCGATCCACACGGTGCGGATGCCGCGGCCGCGGTTGATGGCGGAGATGGTGGCGATGTTGCGGGCGTAGATCTTCTCAAGCGCCGGATCGGGACCGGAGGCCGCGTCGAAGGCCACGGCGGGTGGGCGCACCGAGTCGAAGGCCACGATGGCCAGCCGATCGAGCAGCTTCAGGGTCGGCGAGACCGAGACCCAGGGGCTGTCGAGGCGCCGCGCTTCCAGGGCGTCGACCTGGCCGGGCAGGTGGAAGTCGGCATAGCCCGGGTCGAGGCCCGCGACATGCGCGTTCCGCAGGTCGTTCCAGCCGATGTAGTAGACGGCGCAGTGCGGCGGCACGCCGTAGCTGTCCTGATAGAACGCGGTCTGCAGGACATGCTCGGCCGTCGTGTAGCCCGCGGCACCGTGGTTGATGACGGCGAAGGGCTCGCCCAGCAGGCGTTCGAGCTGCTCGCCCCAGGTCTCGCCGTCGCGCACGCTGACGTCCAGCGTCGTCGAGCCGCCGACCAGGGCGATGACCGTCCTGTCCTTGAGCTCGGCCGGCCCGCGCGGCGGGCCGCGGCGGCGCTCGGAATTGATGTGCGCGAGGTCGCGCGTGCTGCGGGCGCTCGCCGAGGGCACGGGCCTGGCCTGCAGCAGCGGGTGCCAGTCGTAGTGTGGCCGCACATAGTCCATGGGGAACAGCGTCTCGGAGGGCGCCAGCTTGAACTTGTAGAGAAGGGCCGAGCCGAAGCCGAGACCGGCCTCGAGCGCGGCGAGCGACAGAAGCACGGCGGCGATCCGTGGCCGGCGCGCCAGCAGGATCGCCCCGACGAGCAGTGCTGCCGTCCAGACGAAGAACCAGAAGCGCGGCGTGCCGGCGTGCAGCTCGTCCTTGGCCAGCATGCGCAGCGCCACGGCGGCCGTCGCCAGGCCGAGGAGCAGTGCCGCCAGGATCGCCAGGGTGCGCTCGAAGCGGCGCGGCCGGCCGAGTCCGAGATGGTCGATCAGGAAGGCCTTCACGGCCTGAAGACGTAGGTCCAGGAGAAGCGCTCGCCGCCGACATCCACCGGGATGAAGAGCCTGCGCTCCTGCCGTGCGCTGCAGGTGCCGGAGCGGATGGTGAAGGCCTCGGGGCTGACGCAGATCGGCACGCTGCCGGTCCATTCGCGGCCGGTCGCCTTGTCCTGCGCGTAGAGAAGGTAGCTGCGGTACTGCAGCGGGCCCGGCCAGAGATAGGCGCAAGCCTGCGGCGGGAGCTTGTACCAGCCCTCCGAGATGACGATCGGGGCGCTGCCGTCGCTGGCGCCGGTCGCGGTGGCCTTGGCCACCTCGATCTCGGTGCCGGCCTGGTTGCAGACGCGGAAGCCGGCCTGGCCGCGCTGCTGCGCGGAAGCATGGCCGGCGACCAGCGCCACGGCGAGCACGATTGAAGCGAAACGAACGGACTTCACGGCGGCGATTCTGCGCTGCCGCGACGTCGCATGCAACGAGGAGACGACCATGCCTGTCCCCATGATCCTGCCGAGCTTCGCGGCGGGCGAAATCTCGCCCGCGCTCCACGGCCGCGTCGATCTCGCCAAGTACCAGGTGGGTCTCGCCACCTGCCTCAACTGGTTCATCCATCCGTTCGGCGGCGCCAGCACGCGCGCCGGCACCGCCTTCGTGGGCGAGGCGGTCGAGCCCGCGGTGCGTTCGCGCCTGGTGCCGTTCCAGTTCAGCACGATCGAGACCTATGTTCTGGAGTTCGCGCACCAGAAGATGCGCGTGATCCGCGACGGCGGCTACGTGCTCGAGGCGCCCGTCGCGATCGCCGGCATCACCAACGCGACGCCCGGCCTGGTGACGACGGCGGCACCGCACGGTTTCGCCAACGGCGACCAGGTCTGGATCGACGGCGTGCAGGGCATGGTCGAGGTCAACCGCCGTCGCTTCACCGTGACGGCCGCGACCGGGACGTCGTTCCAGCTCGTCGACATCGACAGCTCGATGTGGAGCCCCTGGGGCGGGGGCGGGACGGTGGCGCGACTCTACACGCTCGCCACGCCCTATGCCGCGACTGATCTCGCGCTGCTCAAATACGTGCAGTCGGCCGACACGATGACACTGACCCATCCCGGTCACGCGCCGCGCAACCTGACGCGCACCGGCCACACGGCGTGGACCTTGACCACCATCGCCTTCGCGCCGGCGACGGCGGCGCCGACCGGGCTGGCCAGTTCCAATCCGGGCGGTGCGCAGAGCTACGTCCTGACGGCGGTGAACGACGAGACCGGGGAGGAGAGTCTTGCCAGCGTCGCGGTCGGTGCGGCCGATGCGCTCTCGGCCATCACCTTCTCGCCGGTCGCGGGCTGCACCTACTACAATGTCTACAAGCTGAGGAACGGAATCTACGGGTTCGTCGGCCGGGTGAAATCCGGGAGCGCCTTCACCGACGCCAACATCGCTCCCGATACGTCCGACACGCCGCCGCAGCAGCGCAATCCCTTCGCCGCCGCAGGCGACTGGCCGGGCTGCTCGACCTGGCACGACGGCCGGCAGTGGTTCGCGCGCACCGACAAGGGGCCGCAGACCCTGTGGGCCAGCCAGTCGGCCAACTTCCGCAACATGAGCGTGTCGGAGCCGGTCCGCGATTCGGATGCGATCACGCGCACCATCGCCAGTCGCGAGGTCAACGAGGTCCGCTTCCTGCTCAGCCTCAACGCGCTGCTGGTCTTCACCTCGGGCGCGGAGTGGAAGTGCTGGGCGGGCAGCCAGTCCGACGTCATCACGCCGGCCAATACGGCGCTGAAGCCGCAGGGCTATTCCGGCATCGCGCACGTGCCGCCCATCGTCAGCGGCAACTCGGCGCTGTTCGTGACGCCGTCGGGCCGCAAGGTGCGCGACATCTCCTACGATCTCGGCGCCGACGCCTGGGCCGGCCGCGACGTCGGAATCCTCGCGGGACACCTTTTCGAAGGCCATCAGATTGAGGAGTGGGCCTATGCGCGGGATCCCGATTCGATCGTGTGGTGTGTGCGCTCCGACGGCGTGATGCTGGGCTTCACCTACCTGAAGGAGCACGACGTCTACGCCTGGTCGCGCCACGTCACCGATGGCGCGGTCGAGAGCGTCTGCGCCATCCAGGAGAGGAACGAGACGTCGTTGTATCTTCTCGTGCGCCGCACGATCGGCGGTCAGGTCGTCCGGCATGTCGAACGCATGGTTTCGCGCCAGTTCGCCGACGTTCACGCCGTCTGGTGCGTCGATTCCGGCGTCCGCTACGATGGCTGGAACGCAGACCCGGCGCGCACTCTGGCGATGGCCGCCACTGACTGGGAGGCCGGCGCCACCGTCTCGCTGACCGCCGTTGGACATACGCCATTCGGTGCCGGCAGCGTGGGCCGCAAGTACATTCTGCGGAGCGGCGTACTGCACGTCGCCGTGACGATCACGTCGATCGGCGACGCCCAGCACGCATCGGCCACACTGGATGCTGCTGCTCCGACGCCTGTGCGCGGGATTGCCCTCTCCGATTGGCCGCAGGCATCGTCGACGCTGCAAGGCTTGTGGCATCTCGAGGGGCGCGCGGTCGCCATTCTTGCCGATGGTTCCGTTCAGCCCACGGCAGTTGTGACAAAGGGGACGGTCTCGATCCCGCGTGCCGCCGGGCGCATCGTCGCCGGCCTGCCCTATGTCTGCGATCTCGAGACGCTCGATCTCGAAAGCGGATCTCCGACGTTGCAGGGCCGTTCGAAGCGCGTGCAGGAGGTCGTTCTTCGTGTTCGTCATGCGCGCGGTCTCAGCGTCGGCCCCGACGCCAGCCGGCTGGTCGAAGTCAAGGAGCGCTCCATCGAGCCGCATGGCACCCCGACGGCGTTGGCGACGGGCGATGAGCGCGTGCTTGTCGATCCGTCGTGGAACGCCAATGGCCGCGTCTTCGTGCGGCAGACCTTTCCGTTGCCGGCAACGATCGTGGCGGTGATGCCGCGTCTGGAGATCGGCGGATGACCGACGGAGTCGAGATCACCGTCGCAACGCGCGACGATGTCGAAGCGCTCGTGCCCGACCTGCGGCCGGCCGATGTCGACGAGATCCGTGCGGCATCGGGCTTGGCGCCCGGCGCTGCATTGCGGCGGTCCTTTTCCCTGAGCACCCATGCGTGGGCAGCTCGCGAGGATCAGTCCGCGGTGATTGCGTTGTGGGGAGTGGGGCCCTTGTCGCTGAGCGCTGGCATGGGATGCCCCTGGTTGCTGGCGTCCACGGCTTTCGATCGCCGCGCACGGCAGATTGTGAGTCTGTCGAGACCGATGCTTGCCGTCATACGCATGGCCTATCCGCAACTCGAGAACCACGTCGATGCCCGAAACCGTCGGGCGGTTCGCTGGCTCGGCTGGCTTGGTTTCGTCATCGAACCGCCGGCACCGTGGGGCGTCGAAGGTCGTCCCTTCCATCGTTTCTGGATGTGATCTGCAAGGAGATCTTCATGTCGCTTTCGACCACGACCAACAAGGTCATCTACGAAGGCAACGGATCCACCACCGCGTGGTCCTTTGCCTTTCCTGTTCTGGATGCGGGTCACCTCAATGTCATCCTTACCGATGCCGACGGTCGGGAGACGAGTGTCGCAGCAAGTGCCTACGGCGTCAGCGGTGTCGGGTCACCGGAAGGAGGGTCGGTGACCTATCCGCTGATCGGCGCTGCCATCCCCGACGGTACGAAGCTCACGATCGTTCGAACGGTGCCCTACACGCAGGACACGGTCCTCTCCAACCAGGGTGGGTACTACCCCGAGGTGATCGAGCGCCGCTTCGACGAGATCTACATGGCGCTGCAGCAGCTCGAGGAACGGCTTGGGCGCGCCAGCCTCTACGCGATCAGTGATCCCCAGACGGAGCAGAGCAACCTGGCGCTGATCCAGCAGCTTCAGGCGATGAACGTGCTCGATACGCAGGGCGATCTCCTGACACATGACGGTGTCGGCTATCGGCGAATGGAACGTGGAGGAGCAACCCAGGTGCTTGGCGGCGGCACCGAGCTGAAGTGGCGCGAAGTGGTGATGCCCATCATGCACATTCACGGGCTGACCTACTCGAAAAGCGCCGCCAACGCGATCGACGTCGCGGCCGGTGGCGCCATGTCAGAAGATGGAACCGAGTGGCTTGCATACCCGGGCGCGACCGCGATCGCCATCGACGAAAGCTTCGGCGTCGGCGCGGGTGCACTCGACACGGGAACGATCGCCAATGCCGACTACTGGATTCACCTCATAAAGCACAACGTTACCGGCGCCGTGCAACCGTTGGTGTCGTTGTCGCGGACGGCTCCGACGATGCCGGCGGGCTATACGAAGCGACGCGTCTTCGGATGGTTGAAGCGCAATGCCGGCTTTATCGTCGACTTTCAGACGCTCGAACTTAGCGGCGGCGGCCTCCACTTCGACTGGGTATCGCCTCCTACGGATGTGAGTGTCGGTGCCTTGGGGGCGGTCCGCAATCTCTTTGCCCTAAGCGTACCGGATGGTATTTCGGTCCTAGTTGCGGGCAATGGCGTCCACTACGATCCGACGCAACCAAACTACTTGCAGATCACGTCGCCTCTTACTGTTGATGTCACAACCGATGGCGGCAATTCAACGATCATGTACACGAGTCCATCCTTTAATGGGATATCGTCATTGGTCATTCGTACAAATGCATCTCGCCAGATCGCAGTACGACCTGCCGCCCCAACACATGCAGGCGTCGGTTTTAAGACTCGGTTCTTTGAGTGGTCGCGGAGATAACAATGTCCACCCCGGATCTCCATGACATCGACAAGCGACTGACTAGTCACGAAGCCGTCTGCGCCGAGCGCTACGGCGCGTTGCGCATGCGCGTCACGCGTGTCGAGGCGCTGGGCTGGTCGATCCTGACCGCCACGATGACCACGACGGTCGGCGGCCTCGCCTTTCTCGTTTGGTTCTTTTTTTCGAGAACGCTGAAGCTCTAGAGGACATGCAATGCTCGCACTTCTTGGCTCCCTTCTAGGCCTACTGGGCTCGCTCTCCCCACGGCTCATCCAATACTTCGAGCAGAAGCAGAGCCACGCTCAGGAACTGGAGATGCTCAAGGTTCAAGGCCAGTTTCAGCTCCAGATGATCGAGGCTGGCCATACGGCCAAGATGGCCGAGATCAGCGCTATGGCGGATATACGCGCTGAGCTGGCGGCCTTTGTGGCGGCCAACCGGCCGACCGGCATCAGGTGGGTCGATGCCTTCAACGGCTTCATGCGGCCCTTCCTGACGCTCTGCTTCTTCGGCCTCTACGCCGCGGTCAAGGCGGCGCAGTTCTTCGTGCTGGCGCAGGATGGCGGCATGGGAGCGTCGACCGTGCTGTCGCTCTGGAACAACGAGGACTGGGCGGTGTGGGCCGCCATCGTCACCTTCTGGTTCGGCAACCGCACGTTCAACAGGGAGCGCGGTCGCGGCTAAGGGGAGGGGCTCATGCCGTTCGATGATGACTGGTCGCTGCGGCACGTCTCGCCGCGCGGCCGCGCGCTCATCAAGGCGTTCGAGGGCTTCATGCCCTCGACCTACATCTGCCCGGCCGGCCATCCGACGATCTGCTACGGCCATGTCGTGCTGCCCGGCGAGACGTTCCCCGAGCCGATGTCGGAGAACGCCTGCGAGGATCTGCTGGTCGCCGACCTGCCGCGCTACGAAATGGCGGTGTGCCGCCTGATCGAGGTGCCGCTGCCGGATCCGTGCTTCGACGCGCTGGTGTCGTTCACGTTCAACCTCGGCGAGGGCGCGCTCGCGGCCTCGACGCTGCGGCGGCTGGCCAATGCCGGCCGCCTCGAGGAGTGCGGCCCGCAGTTCGACCGCTGGGTGTTCGCCGGCGCGCGCAAGCTGCCCGGCCTGGTCGCCCGCCGGGCCGCCGAGCGCGCGATGTGGGAGAGCGGGCTGCAGTGACCCTCGTGTGGATCGCGGTGCTGGCGAAGGTGCTCGGGGTCAACCCGATCGTCTTCGCCCTGCGGCGGCCGTACACGGTGATGGTCGGCGTGCTG
>CAYRBQ010000073.1:0-11280 GCA_964422305.1 uncultured Reyranella sp.
GCCCGATCTCGCGGCCGTGAAGAAGGTCTGCGGCTCGCTGAAGAAGCCGTTCAACTTCATGGTCGGCATCAAGGGCAAGTCGTTCAGCAAGGCCGAGCTCGAGGCCGCCGGCGTGAAGCGCATCAGCCTCGCGACCTCGCTCTACCGGGCCGCCATGACCGGCCTGGTCGACGCCGCCAGGGAAGTGAAGGAGAAAGGCACCTTCACCTACCTCGACCGCTCGATCCCGACGCCGGATCTCAATGCGTTCATGAAGGAGTAAGCGGCGACTACTCGAGGCGCGCCGCGGCGCGGGCCAGCAGGTCGCGGAACCACGGGCGGCCGCGGCGGCCGTCGGTGGCGAGGCTCCAGTAGGCGTCGATGAAGAGCTGCTTGCGCGGCCAGGCGATCTCGACGATGCGCAGCCGCTTGGTGCGGGCGAACCCGCGCGCCACCTTGCGCGGCACCAGGGCGATGCAGTCGGACTTCTCGACCATGGCGCCCAGCACCAGGAAGTTGGGCACGGTGCAGACCGGCGCCATTTCCAGCGGCGATGTCGGCTGCAGCGCCTCGCGCACCCCGGGCGAAAGGTTGAGATCGCGCTGGAAGGCGACGTAGCGGGCGGCCTGGAACTGCGCCGGGGTGAGGCGCGCCGGGATCGCCCGGTTCGATGCGGCGGCAATGCACACCATGTCGTCGCGCCACAGCGGCAGCGAGCCGATCCGCTTGCCGAGTCGCTCCCCGAAGCTGCGCGGGCCGATCATGAAATCGACCCGCGCCAGGTCGTCGGCGTTCCGGGTGGACACCCAGACGAACTCCAGCACCACGCGCGGCGCCTCGCGGGCGCAGATCTCCGACAGCACCGGCGCCAGGAGCTGGACGACATAGTCGGCGGTGTTGATCACCAGATGCATCGACTCGGTCGCCGGATCGAAGGGGCGCGCGGGCTTCAGCAGCAGGTCGAGGTCGGCCAGCGTGCGGCCGAGCGGCCCGGTCAGCGCCGCCGCCCGGTCGGTGAGGCGCGCGTTGCGGCCGGGCGAGACCAGGAGCTGGTCGCCGAAGGCCTCGCGCAGCCGGCGCAGCGCCCGGCTCGCCGCCGGCTGCGTCATGTTGAAGGCCTGGGCGGTGCGCGTGACGCTTCGGGTGCGCAGGAGCTCGTGCAGCAGCGGCAGGAGGTCGAGGTCGACCTTGTGCAGGCGCGCCGCGAGATCGTGCCCGCCGGCCGGCCGGCCATTACTGCCGGTTATGCGTGTCATGTCTCCTTTGATCATTACGGTATGTTGGCAGCCTCGCTAGAGTCCTGGCAACAAAGGCTTCGGGGAGGAGCGAGGGATGCCGGCACGCACGGGCAAGCAGTTCCTGCAAGGGTTGCGCGACGGCCGCGAGCTGTGGGTCGGCCCCGATAAGATCGCCTCGATGACTGACCATCCGGCGCTCGCCGGCGCCGCGCAGGCGCTGGCCGAGGTCTTCGACCTGCAGCACCGGGAAGCCGAAGCCTGCCTGATGCCCGACCCAGAGACCGGGGAGCCGATCAACGTCAGCCACATGATCCCCGCGAGCCAGGCCGACCTGCAACGGCGGCATCGTGGCCTGGAGAAGACGGCAGAGTATTCCGTGGGCCTGATGGGCCGCACGCCGGATTACATGAACGTCACCTTCGCCGGCTTCGCCGGCCGCCACGACGAATGGGCGATCGCCGGCAACGAGAGGGGCGCGGAGAACCTCGTCCGATACCAGAAGAAGCTGCGCCGCGAGGACATCTCGCTCACCCACACGATCGTCCATGCGAATGTCGATCTCGCCAAGGGCAAGTATCCGGTGGGCTTCGATCCGGTGCAGCTCCACAAGGTCGAGGAGACGCAGCACGGCATCGTCGTGCGAGGCAGCCGCGTGCTGGCCACCCTCGCGCCGTTCGCCGACGAGCTCGCGGTCTATCCCGGCGGGCCGATGCCTGACGCGGCCGAGGTCCATGCGCTCAGCTTCTGCATCCCGATGGACACGCCAGGTCTGAAATTCATCTGTCGCGACAGCGTCTCGACCGCCACCAACCTGTTCGAGCATCCGCTGTCGAGCCGATTCGACGAGCAGGACGCCTTCGTGATCTTCGACGACGTCGAGGTGCCGCGAGAGCGCCTGTTCATCGACGCCAACCTCGACGTCTACAACAGCGTGATGAAGACGAGCTGGTGGCCCAACATCATGCAGCAGACCATGATCCGGGCGCAGACCAAGCTCGAGTTCGCCTACGGGCTCGCCAATCGCATGGCCGAGGCGCTGAACGTCACCGCCCAGCCGCAGACGCAGCAGCTCCTGGGCGAGCTCTGCATGTACACCGAGTTCGCCCGCGCCACGGTGTTCGCTGCCGAGCAGGGCGCGCGCGAGTGCGGCAACGGCCTGTGGTGCTGCGACCTGCGCCCGTTGTCGGCGCTCCGGGCGGCGCTGCCGACCTGGTTCCCGCGGGTCAACGAGGTCATCCGCCTGATGGGCGCCCACAATCTGCTGACGACGCCGTCGCGTGCCGCGCTGGCCGACGGCAGGCTTCGTCCGTTGATCGACAGATACCTGCCCGGCGTCGGCATCGATGCCGAGGAGCGCAGCCGGCTGTTCCGGCTGGCCTGGGACTTCGTCGGCACTGCGCTCGGCAGCCGCAACGAGCAGTACGAGCGCTTCTACCTCGGCTCGGCCGGCCGCGGCCTGACGCAGGGCCACATGCAGGCCGACCGGCGGAGAGCCAACCGGCTGGTCGACCGCTTCCTCAAGGAGGACCTCGACTAGCCGACCGGCGATGCTATTTTCCGCCGTCGGCCCGCCACGTCACGGGGTTAGCGTCTAGCATGTTGAGCGAAGAGGAGATGAAGCGGATAGCGGCCGAGGAGCGCTATCGGCACGAGGTCCGCAAGTCGCTCGACACCGCGCCGGCGCCCGAGCCGCCGCCTCCGGCCGAGCCTCCGCCGCCGCAGAAGGTGGGCTTCGGCAAGCGTGCGTTCGAGTTCTTCAACAGCTCGCTCGGCATGTGGCTGCTCTCGTCGGTCGTGCTGACCGGCGGCGCCGCGATGCTGCAGCAGATCCAGCACAACCACGAGCTGGCCCAGCAGCATCGCCAGACGCGCCTTCAGCACCGTTACGAGATCGAGCACCGGCTCGATACCATGTCGTTCCAGATCAAGCGCGCCAGGACGGCGGGCGAGGCCAAGGCGGCCCTGGAATCGATCTTCAAGAGCGCGGTTCCGCTCACGCCCGAACTGCAGAATCGCAGCCTGGGATCGCTCTATCTCGCGCTGCAGCCGCTGTTGCTGGAGGCGGAGCGGCACAAGGCGAAGGAGGCGATGAACATCGTGAAGCAACTCGAGCAGGCCGAGCTGTCGCTCCATTCATCGCCCGACGACAAGCCGCTGACGCACGAGCAGCGCCAACAGATCGGCAGGCTGGTCGACGCGGTCCACAAGCTCGAGATTTCGCACAAGTGACGCCGGCCGCCGCAGCCTGACCGCCGGCCTATTTCTCGACCGGACCGCCCGACTCGGCCCAGTCCTTGAAGGCGCCGAGATTGTGGACGTCCTTGAAGCCGAAATCCTTCAGGACCTTGCCCGAGAGCGCCGAGCGGCCGCCCGAGGCGCAGTAGACGATCACGGTCTTCGACTTGTCGAAGGCCTTGTCGTGATAGGGCGAGTCGGGATCGGCGCGGAACTCCAGCATGCCGCGCGAGACGTTGACCGCACCCGCGACCTTGCCGGTGTTGGCGACCTCGGCCGAATCGCGCACATCGACGATCAGCGTGTTGCCGCGGGCGATCAGGTCCTTGGCCTGGGCGGGGGTGATCTTCGGCACGGCGGCGTTGGCCGCCTCCATCAGTTCCTTGACGTTCCTTGCCATGTCTTTCTCCTTTGGTGGCCGGCAGATAGGTAGGGCCGGGGGCGCCCGGTTGGAATGACCGGCCGTCCGGAGATTTTGACCGATCGTCCGGCCCAGCTTGGGCTAAACTGGTGGCAACGAACAGATCGCGGAGGATCGCATGGCATCGTTTTCCCGTCGCCGCCTGGTCGCGGCTTCCGCGGCGCTGGCCGTCGCACCGTCTTTGGTCCGTGCGCAGACGTGGCCCGCCAAGCAGATCCGCATGATCGCGCCCTATCCGCCGGGCGGCGGCGTCGATACCGTGACGCGCGCCTTCTCCGACAAGATCGGCCCGAAGATCGGCCAGACGATCGTGGTCGACAACCAGCCGGGGGCCGGCGCCACGATCGGCGGGGCGGCGCTCGCCCGCGCGCCCAACGACGGCTACACCTTCATGGTCGGCAGCCTGGTCGACTATTCGATCGCGCCGTACTTCCACCAGAACCTCACCTTCGACATGGCGAAGGACTTCGTGCCGGTCATCGAGATCGCCAACGGCACGATCGGCGTGCTGGTGACGCCGAGCCTGCCGGTCAAGAGCGTGGCCGAGCTGGTGGCGCTCGCGAAGAAGGAGCCGGGCAAGCTCTCCTATGCCTCGTCGGGCTTCGGCGGCCTGATCCATCTCAACTACGAGATGCTGAAGCAGATGACCGGGGCGGAGATGACGCACGTTCCCTACAAGGGGACGTCGTTCTTCCAGGGCGACCTCTACGAGAACAGGGTGCAGGTCTCGATCGACAACGTGCTGGCGCACCTGCCGCACATCGCCTCGGGCAAGGTGCGCTGCCTGGCGGTCACCTCGGCGACGCGCTCGCCGCTCCTGCCCGACGTGCCGACCATGGCGGAGGCGGGCGTGCCGGGCTTCGAGTCGGCGACCAACTACACGCTGTTCGCGCCCAACGGCATCGCGCCGGAGATCACCGCGAAGCTCAACACCTCCGGCAACGAAGTGGTCAAGGACGCCGACTTCCGCGAGCGCATGCTGAAGCTCGGCATCGTGCCGGTGGGCAGCACGCAGGCCGAGGCCCAGGCCCGGATGACGTCGGAGATGAAGCGCTGGGGCGACGTCATCAAGAAGGGCAACATCAAGCCGAGCTGACGTCGAAACAGGGTACACGCGTGTTCCATGGTTGGCGGGTCGTAGCGGCCTGCTTCGTCATCGCCGCGGTCGCCTGGTCGCTCGGGCTGTTCGGGTCGAGCGTCTACCTGCAGGCGGTGACGGCCGCGCACGGCTGGCCGATCGCCGAGGTCGCCTCGGCGATCACGGTGTTCTTCCTCGTGAGCGCCTCGGTGCAGCGCATCGTCGGCCGCGCCATCGACCGCCACGGGCCACGGCCGGTGCTGCTGGTCGGCACGGCCTGCATGGCGACGGGCGTCGCCTCGATCGGGCAGGTGACCGAGGCGTGGCAGCTCTATCCGTGCTTCGTGGCGCTCGGCATCGGCTGGTCGACGCTCTCGATGACCGGCATCACCACGACGGTGGCGCCGTGGTTCGAGCGGCACCAGGGCCGCTCGATGACCTTGGCCATCATGGGCGCGAGCGTCGGCGCCATCGTGGGCGTGCCGTTGCTGCTGCTCTCGGTGGCGGAGCTCGGGCTGGGGCGCGGGCTGGTCGCGGCGGGGATCGTCGCGGCCGTGATCCTGACACCACTGGTCTCGATCGTGCTGCGCCATCGCGGTCCGGCCGACATCGGCCAGCAGAGGGACGGCGGGCCGGTGACGGAGGGCGAGGCGCCGACACCGCTCGCGCCGCCGATCGCCACGATTGCCAACAGCCGGCGGCTGCTGTGGAGCGCGACCGTCGCTTTCGCGCTCGGGCTCACGATCCAGATCGGCTTCATCACACATCACGTCGCCGTCGCCGAGCCGCTGCTGGGCACGGCAGGAGCGGGGCTGCTGGTGAGCGCGGCGGGCGCCTCGGCCTTCATCGGCCGCCTGATCCTGGCGCGCATCGTCGACGGCGTGCGGGTCCGGCGGCTCGCCTGCCTGGTGATGATCGCGCAGTCGGCGGCGCTGGTGGCGATCTCGCTCTGGTCCACCGTGCCCGTGCTGGTCGCGGCGAGCCTGGTCTACGGCTACGGCATCGGCCATGTGACGACACTCGGGCCCGTCGTCGTGCGCCGCGAGTTCGGTGCGGCGGCGTTCGGCGCGACCTACGGCACGGCCGCCTCGGTGATCCAGCTCACCTCGGCGTTCGGCCCTGCGCTGTTCGGCTTCCTGCGCGACGGCTACGGTGGCTACGGGCCGGGCTTCCTGATCGCGGCAGCGATCACGATGGTGGGCTGCGCCTCGCTCTTCCTCGGAGGACTTGCTGTCGATGCGCGGAGGAGTTCACCATGAGTGTTGCTGACATCGCTTTGAGAGAGGGCAGATGCGATCTCGCATAACTCTGTTGCTTGTCGCCGGCCTTGTTGCGGGGGCCTTCACGATCATTCCTGCGAACGCGCAAGGGCCGACACCTGCCGATCTCGATCGCATGCTTTCGTCAGTTCCGCCGGAGCAGATGAAGCTGATGCCCTACTACAAATGGGGCAATGGTGCGCCGATCGAGGTGCTGGTTGTGACTGGGAAGCAGCGTGGGGTGTGCGTCGACTTGGCGATGGAACGGCTCACGCGGGAGGTTGAGCTGATCCGGGATGTTGTGCCGGAGTTGCGAGGGATGCGCGCGCCACGACCAATCGACTGGATCCCGGAGACAAAGCTGCAAGCACCGTTGCTGATTGGCCTGGAGATGCCTCATCCAAGGATCGAAGAGGCAATGAAATGGTATGCAAACTTCAACAAACCTCGGGCAAGGCTCTGGGACGAAGATCGATCCACAAATATATTGTCGTACGGTGACGGGTTCAGCGTCGAGAGTCAGTTGATTGTCCAAGCTTACCACTGGGCCCAGTCTTCCAAGGGTTTGAGATATTCCGAGGAAACTTGTCGGCGGTCGATTTGGGAGATCGGCGTTCTTAATGGCGCACTGGGCGGAAAGTGGTTCAGGGTGATCAATTCGCGATGGATTCAGGATATGCCGGACACACCGCAACGAGATGGCTGGTGGAACTTGATGGACCGCCTGTTCTTGAAAGCGCTCTACGCGTGCCCATCGTCTCCGGCGGCACTCGAATGCATCAAGCCAGCTCTCAATAGGCTCGTGAACGATCCCGCATTGGTGCCTTGGCGGTAGCTGAGTGGCCTGAACGCGAGTTGCCAGCCCCGACGCTTTCCGCGAAGAAGTTGGCATGGATACCATCGCTGCCCTCTCTCCGTCGGACCGCACGGTCTCTGAACATTTTGACGTGCTCATCGTGGGTGCGGGCCTCTCCGGCATCGGCGCTGCATGGCATCTGCAGAAGGAATGCCCGGGCAAGAGCTACGCGATCGTCGAGGCGCGCAACGCGAGCGGCGGGACGTGGGATCTCTTCCGTTATCCCGGCGTGCGCTCCGATTCCGACATGTACACGCTGGGCTACCGCTTCCGGCCGTGGAAGGACGCCAAGGCGATCGCCGACGGGCCGTCGATCCTGAGCTATATCCGCGAGGTCGCGAGCGACCACGGCATCGATCGCAAGATCCGCTACGGCCACAAGGTGGTCGGCGCCTCGTGGTCGACGCCGGACGCGAAGTGGACCGTCGAGATCGACCGCGGCGGCGAGCGGGTGTTCATTTCCTGCGGCTTCCTCTGGATGTGCAGCGGCTACTATCGCTACGAGAAGGGCTACGTGCCCGAGTTCGCGGGCGTGGGCGACTACAAGGGACGGATCGTCTATCCGCAGCACTGGCCCGAGGATCTCGACTACGCGGGCAAGAAGGTCGTGGTGATCGGCTCGGGCGCGACGGCCGTCACGGTCGTGCCGTCGATGGCGGAGACGGCGGCGCACGTCACCATGCTGCAGCGCTCGCCGACCTACGTGGTGGCGCGGCCGGCGCAGGACCCGATCGCCAACAAGCTCAAGGCGAGGCTTCCTCTCAAGCTGGCCTACATGCTGACGCGCTGGAAGAACGTGCTGCTCGGCATGTATTTCTACCAGATGTGCAAGCGCCGCCCGGAGAAGGTGAAGGGCCTGATCCTGGGTGGCGTGCGCCAGATGCTGGGGCCGGACTACGACGTCGAGACCCACTTCACGCCGCGTTACAATCCGTGGGACCAGCGGCTCTGCCTGGTGCCCGACGCCGATCTCTTCCGCTCGATTCGCAAGAAGAAGGTCACGGTCGTCACCGACCATATCGAGACGTTCACGGAGAAGGGCATCCGGCTGAAGTCGGGCGCCGAGCTCGAGGCCGACATCGTCGTGATGGCGACCGGGCTGGTGCTGCAGCCGCTGGGCGGCGCCAAGCTCGTGGTCGACGGCAAGCCGGTCGAGCCGCCCAGGACCATGACCTACAAGGGCATGATGTATTCCGACGTGCCCAACCTCGCGGCGGTGTTCGGCTACACCAACGCCTCGTGGACGCTGAAGGCCGACCTCGTCTGCGAGTATGTCTGCCGGCTGCTGAACCACATGGACCGCAAGGGCTGGCGGAAGGCGATGCCGCACAACGACGACCCGACCGTGACCGAGGAACCGTGGGTCGACTTCTCCTCGGGCTACATCCAGCGCGCGCTGGCGCACCAGCCCAAGCAGGGCAGCAAGCGGCCGTGGAAGCTCTACCAGAACTACGCGCTGGACCTCCTCAGCCTGCGCTACGGCTCGGTCAGGGACCGGGCGATGGTGTTCTCCAGATAGATGAGCGCCTCGATCAATTCGCCGGCGCGCATCCTGATGGCGAGCCTCGTCGGCACAACGATCGAGTTCTTCGACTTCTACATCTTCGCCACGGCGGCGGTGCTGGTTTTCCCGCATCTCTTCTTTCCGGCCAGCGATCCGACGTCGGCGGTGCTGCAGTCCTTCGCGACCTTCTCGATCGCCTTCTTCGCGCGACCGCTGGGAGCGGCGCTGTTCGGCCATTTCGGCGACCGCATCGGACGCAAGGCCACGCTCGTCGCCGCTCTCATGACGATGGGCCTGTCGACGGTCCTGATCGGCTTCCTGCCGGGCTACGACCGGATCGGCGTGCTGGCGCCGCTGCTGCTCGCGCTGTGCCGCTTCGGCCAGGGGCTCGGCCTGGGCGGGGAATGGGGTGGGGCGGTCCTGCTCGCGACGGAGAACGCGCCGCCGCACAAGCGGAGCTGGTACGCCATGTTCCCCCAGCTCGGTGCGCCGATCGGCTTCGTGCTCTCGGCCGGCTCGTTCCTGGCGCTCACCGAGACGCTCAGCAACGCCGATTTTCTCGCCTGGGGCTGGCGCATCCCCTTCATCGCCAGCTTCCTCCTCGTGGCCCTCGGCCTCTACATCCGGCTCAGGATCGCCGAGACGCCGGAGTTCCAGAAGGCGATCGACGCCGAGGAACGGGTGGCGGTACCCCTGGTGGTGCTGCTGCAGAGCCACAAGCGGGCGCTGCTGCTCGGTACCATGGTGGCGCTGGCCACGTTCGTGCTCTTCTATCTGATGACCGTGTTCACGCTGAGCTGGGCTACCAGCCGGCTGGGCTACTCGCGCGAGCAGTATCTCGTCGTCCAGCTCATAGGCGTCCTCTTCTTCGGCGCGACCATTCCGCTGTCGGCCTGGCTGGCCGATCGCCATGGCCGCCGCGGCGTGCTGCTCGTGGCGACTGTCTGCACGGGCATATTCGGCCTGTTCATGGAACCGCTGCTCGGCGGCGGGCTCGCCGGCGCGCTGGCCTTCAACGTGATCGGCCTCACCCTCATGGGCTTCAACTATGGCCCGATCGGCGCTGCCCTGGCATCGCCCTTTCCCGTTTCCGTCCGCTACACCGGCGCCTCGATGACGTTCAATCTCGCCGGCATCTTCGGCGCCTCCCTGGCGCCCTATATCGCGACCTGGCTGGCGATCCATTTCTCGCTGGCCTGGGTCGGCTACTACCTCGCGGCGGCCTGCGTGCTGACGCTGGTCGCGATGCTGGTGAGCCGGGACGCCGAGCTGTCCTCCTAGGGCATCGTCCCTTGCTGCAGGGCGGTCAAGCCGCCCGGCGCCAAGGCAGCTCGCCGAGACCGGGCAGGGGCTCGCCGCCGATCTGGCGCAGCAGCGCGCCGAGATCGTAGTGGAAGCGCTCGCTGAGCATGAGGCCGTCCCTGAAGGTCAGGACCACGACGAAGGGCTGGACGATGGGGCGACCGGTGGGCTCGATGCCGAGGAAGCGGCCGATGTGACGGCCGTGCCACGTGGTCTCGCCGAGATAGACGTCGTCGGCGCCCCAGGCCGCGACCTGGCCCGGACCGCGCTTTACCTCGACGTCGAAGGTGGTCCACCATTGCCGGTAGTGCGCGGCGGCGCCCTCGTGGCCGAGCCAGGTCTGGCCGGTCGCAAGATCGTCGAAGCGGCACTCGGGATGGAGCGTGGCGAGCGTGCCTTCGAGGTCCTGGGCGTTCTCGGCCAAGACGTGGCGGCGGACGAGATCGACGAGCTGCTGGTTCATGTCCGTTCCTCCGGATATATTCGAATTCTGATAATATATAAGAAGGCTGATATGACTCGCAAGGTGGCGGTTCCCGGCCCCGGGGAAGGCAAGCGCGGACCGGAGGGGCATCTCGGATACCTGGTGCGCCAGGCCAACGTGGCGGTCCGCCAGGCGATGGAGACGGCGCTGGCCGACGTCGACGCCACGCCGGCGCAGTTCGCGGTGCTGACCATGATCGTGAACTATCCCGGCGTCTCTGGCGCGGACCTTGCACGCCTCACCTTCCTGACGCCGCAGACGATCAACGTGATCGTCCGCAACCTGGAGAAGGGAGGCTCGATCCAGAAGGCGGCCGACGCCTCGCACGGCCGCATCCTGAGGTTGACCGCGACGGCGCAGGGGCAGGCGCTGCTGAAGCGCTGCCGGGCCCGGGTCCAGGAGGTCGAGGGGCGGATCGCGGGCCTGCTCGGCCGCGAGGAGGAGAAGGTGGTCCGGCGCTGGCTCGCGACGGTGGCCGAGAAACTGACCGGAGAGCGGTGAGGAAGGGCCCTATAGGGCCGACCGATAGAGGGCATTTGGAATATTTAGTGGACGGATAGTCCGGGCCCCCCGATCATCTTCGGGGAGCCGCTGTAACGCGGCCGTCACGAACGGCCTGTAGCGGGACGGTTCCGCAGGGATGCAAGAGTTGGGGAAGCAGAGGGGGACAGAATGATCGATCGCAACATCATCAGGCGCGCCACGCTGGCCGGCGCCGCCGCTCTCGCCGTGTTGGGCCTCAGCCTGCCGGCGATGGCGCAGAAGACCAGGCTCACCGTCTACACCGCGCTGGAGAACGACCAGCTCGATCCGTTCAAGAAAGCGTTCGAAGCCGACAACCCCACGATCGAGATCGCCTGGGTGCGCGACTCGACGGGCGTGGTCGCCGCCAAGCTGATGGCCGAGAAGGACAATCCGCGCGCC